>CAXUGZ010000102.1:661-6041 GCA_964250685.1 uncultured Sphingomonadaceae bacterium | reverse complement strand
TGCGGCCGTCGATGAGGTTCTTCATCTCGACCTGCATGTACGCGCCGCCCTTGCCGGGCTGCGTGTGCTGGATCTTGACCGCGCGCCAGATGCCGCCTTCATATTCGATGATGTTGCCGGGACGAATGTCCACGCCGCTGATCTTCATGTGGGTCTCATCGCTGGATAAAGGCGCGCATGTAGCGACGGCGCGTCAATCTGCCAAGAAGTCGTCCGGGGCGACGCCGGCTTGACGCAGGATCGATCGCAGCGTGCCCTCGGGCACGTCGCCTGCGTGGCGGGGCACGATCGTGATCCGTCGCGTGGCGCGGTTCACCCAGCCTTCGTGGCTGCCGCGCTGCTTTCCCGTCGGCTCGAATTCCAGCGCCTGGAGCCGCGCCACGACGTCTCGGTAGCGAAAACCCGCCAGCCGCCCCATCAAGCCGCGAGCACGAACGGCAATTCGAAGCTCGGCGGCACGGGCGAACCGTTCGGCTCGCTCCATCCTTCATCCGCGCGTATCTCGTCGAGCATCGCGACGAGCTGGGGAATAAGGTCCAACAGTTGTCGCAGCGTTTCCGCTTGCGCAACCAAGCCGGGCACATCGTCGGAGGTGCCCAGCCAGACGCCCTCCGGCAGTTTTTCGATATGGAGGCGGATCATTCGTTCCATGCCGTCGACCTAGCCGCCCGGGCCTTTGCCCGCAAGGACAGGGTACGGATCGACGTCGGTCCCCTGCCACCAGCCGTCGCCCGGCGCCATGCGCTTGATTTCGAAATGGAGGTGCGGCGCGGCGGGGCTGGCGTCGCCGGTCGAGCCGACCGTGCCGATCTGCTGGCCCCGGCGCACGATCACGCCCTCGCGCAGGTCGGGCGCGTAGCTGTCGAGATGCGCGTAATAGTCGATCCACGCCCGATCGGCGCGGCGGACATAGACGGTGTGGCCGCCGTCCTTGCTCTCGAACAGCTTCTCGATCCGCCCCGCGGCGGCGGCCACCACGGGGGTGCCGCGCGGCGCCATGATATCGATCGCGTGATGCAGCCGCCCGCCGCCGCCGCGCGGATCGTTGAAGCTATCCACCAATTGATCCCCGCGCACGCCGGCCACCGGGATCGCCATGCCCGACGCGGCCGCGACCGGAACCGCTCGCGGCGGCGACTTCACCAGCCCGCCGCGGTGCAAGATCGCCGCGAAGCCGGCGATCACCAGCGCGAACGCGAGCAGCAGCAGGCAGCCGAGCCGGTTCACTCCTGGAACACCGCCGGCGTGCCAGGCCTCACCATCAACGACAGCCGCGCCGCGTCCCAATTGGTCAGGCGGATGCAGCCGTGGCTCTCGGCGCGCCCGATCGTCTCGGGGCTGGGCGTGCCGTGGATGCCGTAATGCGGCTTGTCGAGGTCCATCCACACCACGCCCACCGGGCTGTTCGGGCCGGGCTTGAGCGTCTCCTTGCTCTCGCCCGCCTTGGCGTCCCAGAACAGCTTTGGGTTGAAATGGTAGGTCGGCAGGTAGGACGTGCCCTGGATCTTCCACGATCCGATCGGCAGCGGATCGTGCTGGCTGCCCATCGTCGCAGGGAATTGCGCGACGAGCTTGCCGCCCTCGTCATAGACGCGCAGCACCCCGTCCGATTTGTCGACCACCACCTTGGCCGCCTTGGGCTGATCGGAGGAGACGCTGAGCTGCGCCAGCGTCGCGCGCCATTCGGGCTTGAGCGTCTCGGCATAGGCGGACGAGGCAGGCACGACGTTGGGCACCTTGATCTTCACCCCCGGCGCCAGCTTGGTGTCGGGGCTGTTGAGCGCGACGAGCGTGGCGGCGGTGGTATGGAAGCGTTCGGACAGCTCCTCCATCGCGTTGGCATAGCCCATTGTCGGCAGCTTGGCCTGCGCGGCGGGATCGCGCGGGATGGCGCCCACGAACGGCCCCGCCAGATCCTGCGGCGTGATCGCCACCTCGATCAGCGCGGGCGTGGTCGAATAGGCCTGGAGGAGCTGTTTGGTCGCGGCATCGAGCTGCCCCGTCACGGCGATGCCGCGCGCCGCTTGGAAACCGCGCAACGCCTGCGTAAGCGAGCGTCCCGGCCGGCCGTCGATCACCCCCGCGGTGAAGCCCAGCCGATCGAGCAACACCTGCACGCCGAGCGCCGCCTGGTCGATCGCTGGGAGCGGGGGGGTCTTCGTTGCGGCCATAATGGGACCAGCCGTTGCGAGGGCGAGGCAAGTAACGGCAACCTGTCGTGTGTTCACGCGTGCGATCCCCTATCTGGGTAATGGGCAACCAAGGGAACGTCAGGCGCGGCGTTTCTTTCCAAAGCGGGATAGAGCATGCTGCAGTTCGAGATCGGCCGCCGCCGTTTGATCGGCGGCGCGCTGGCGACGGGAGCCGCGGCCTTGGTCGCGAAGGGCGCATTCGCGGCGTTGCCCGAGCGGCGGCTGGCATTCCGCAACATCCACACCAACGAGACGTTCGACGCGCGCTTCTTCGGCGCCAATGGCTGGGACGAACAGGGCCTGGCCGAGCTCAATCACGGGCTGCGCGACTGGCGCAACAACGCCTCCACGGCGATGGACCCCAAGCTGATGCTGCTGCTGAGCCAGGTGCGCGACAAGCTCGGCCTGGCGCCGCAGGCGAAGATCGACCTGATCTCCGGCTATCGTTCGCCGATGACCAATGCGGCGCTGCGCGAGCGCGGCGGGGAGCATACCGGCGTCGCGTCGAAGAGCCAGCACATGCTGGGCAAGGCGACCGACATCCGCATGCCCGGGATCGCGCTCGAGCAGCTTCATTTGGCGGCGCTGTCGATGCAAAGCGGCGGCGTCGGCTATTACCCCAAGGACGGCTTCGTCCACGTCGATACCGGCCGCGTGCGCACCTGGTAGCGCACGGATCGCGAACCCGCGCCCGCGCGTTGGCGTTCCATGGGCTTCTCGATCACCGACGATATCAACCCCGTCATCACCTTTCTGGCGATCTTCATCGTGGCGGTGCCGGCGGTGATCGTGCTCGTGTGGCTGTTCACCGCCAACCGGCAGGCGCGGCAGGAGCTGCACGACGAGGACGATTCAACGCCGCTCGCCTGAGGAGGCGAGCACGCGCGCGAACGCCTGCATCGCCGCGCCCTCGCCATCGGGCGCGTTCCACACGGCGCCGCTCGCCGCGATGAAATCCGCCCCCGCCGCGATCAACGGCGCGGCATTGGCGGGCGTGATGCCGCCGATCGCGACGCACGGCAGCTCGAACAGCGTCGTCCACCAGCCCAGGATCGCCGGATCGGCGCGATGCCGCGCCTCCTTGGTGGCGGTCGGATAAAAGGCGCCGAACGCGACATAGTCCGCCCCCGCCTCGCCCGCCTCCATCGCCAGATGGCGACTGTCGTGACACGTTACGCCGATCTGCGCCGCGGGGCCGAGCGCGGCGCGCGCCTCGCGCGGATCGCCGTCATCCTGGCCGAGATGGACCCCGTCGGCCCCCAGCCGTTTGGCGAGCGCGATGCTGTCGTTGACGATGAACGCGACCTCTCGATCGGCGCACAGCCGCTGGATCGGTTCGGCGGCGCGCGCGATGATATGCTCGTCGATGCCCTTCAGCCGCAACTGGAACGCGCCGACCGGACCCGCATCGAACGCCCGCGCCAGCCGATCGGCAAAGTCCGCCCCGATCGCGGGAGGCGAGATCAGGTAGAGCTGGCACGCCGGCCGGAACTGCCGCTCGAAGCGATCGGCGAACTCCGGATCGAGTGCGACCTCGTCGGCGGTCAAGGCTCTGCGCCCACCAGCGCGATCATGAAGCCGTCCCAGCCTTTCGCGCCGACCGTCTGGATCGCGGTCGCGCGCAATCGCGGCTCGGCCGCGACCTGCTCGAACATCCGCCGCGTGCCGAGCACGCCCGGATCGTCGCTCGCGGCATCGGCTACGCTGCCGTCGCGCACGACATTGTCGCAGATGATCACCGTGCCGGGGCGCGAGAGCGCCAGCGCGGCGCGCAGATAGCCGGGATTGCCGGCTTTGTCGGCATCGATGAAGACGAGGTCGAACGGCTCGCCGCCCTCCCCGATCATGCGCGCAAGCGTATCGCGCGCGGCACCGGCGCGAACATCGACCCGCTCGGCGAATCCCGCCGCGGCGATATTGTCGCGCGCGACCTGAGCGTGATGCGGATCGATCTCGAGCGTCACGAGCCGACCGTCCGCCGGCAGCGCGCGCGCCAGGCAGATCGTCGAATAGCCGCCGAGGGTGCCGACTTCGAGGATGCGCCGCGCCCCGGCGATTCCGGCGAGCAGCGTGAGCATCCTGCCCTGCGCCGGCGAGACGTCGATCTCGGGCAGGCCGGCCGCCTGGTTCGCCGCCAGCGCGCGCTCGAGCACTTCGTCCTGTCCGACGAGCTGCTCGACCAGATAGGCGTCGACCGCGGCCCAGTCGTCCTGCGGCATGCGCGCGCTATTCCTCGCCCCGGTAGATGCGGATGATCCGGCCAAGCATCTCGAGCGCCTCGGCACGCGGGCGCTGGAAGGTGTTGCGGCCGATGATCGAGCCGTTGCCGCCGCCCGCGAGGATGTCGCGCGCGTCCTGGTACACCGCGTCCGCGCCCTTGGACGCGCCGCCCGAGAACACCACGATCCGCCGCCCCGCGAAGCTCGATTGGACGACGTGCTTCACGCGGTCGGACTGCTTCGACCAGTCGGTCCCTTCATAGACCTTCTGCGCATCCTTCTGCTCGATATGCGCGGTCGGCAGCTTGACCTTGATGATGTGCGCGCCGAGCAAAGCCGCCATGTGCGCGGCATAGGCGCCGACGTCGAGCGCTAGCTCGCCGTCCTTGGAGAGCGCGCCGCCGCGCGGATACGACCAGATCACCGTCGCGATGCCGACCGAGGCCGCCTCGGCACGCATCTCCTTGATCTGCTCCATCGCATCGAAGATGTCGTCCGAACCCGGATAGATGGTGAAGCCGATCGCGGCACAGCCGAGCCGCAGCGCATCGTCGACGCCGCCGGTGATCGCCTGGCGGATCGAGGTTGCCCATGAGTTCGACGAATTGACCTTGAGGATCGTCGGGATCTGCCCCGCGAAGGTCGCCGCCCCCGCCTCGATCATGCCGAGCGGCGCGGCATAGGCGTTAAGCCCCGCGTCAATCGCGAGCTGGTAATGGTAATGCGGATCATAGGCGGGCGGATTGACGCCGAAGCTGCGCGCGGGCCCGTGCTCGAAGCCCTGATCGACGGGCAGGATCACCACCTTGCCCGTGCCGCCGAGATGACCCTGCATCAGGATGCGCGCCAGATTGGCCTTCACGCCGGGATTGTCCGATTCGTACTTGTCGAGAATCGCCTTCACGATCGGCGTCATTGGGGTCTCCTGAAAGCGGTGCAGTGGCGGTGTCCGCGCGCGGCATAGCCAGC
>CAXUGZ010000102.1:0-651 GCA_964250685.1 uncultured Sphingomonadaceae bacterium | reverse complement strand
ATTTGCCCCGCGCGCGACCCGACGCCGGGCTCAGTCCGCGCCGAGCATGGCCTTGAGGCGCGCGAAGAACCCGCTCGACTGGGGCGATTCCTCACCCGTCTCGGTCGCGCGGAACTCGGCGAGCAGCTCCTTCTGACGCGGGGTCAGCTGCGTCGGCGTCTCGACGTCGATCTGCACCACCATGTCGCCCTGCCCGCGCGCGTTGAGCACGGGCATGCCGGCGCCACGCTGGCGCAATTGCTTGCCCGACTGGATGCCCGCGGGGATGCGGATCTCGTGCGGCTGGCGATCAAGCCCGGGCACGGTGATCGTGCCGCCCAGCGCGGCGGTGGTGATGCTGATCGGCGCGCGCGCGAACAGGGTCGTGCCCTCGCGCTCGAACAAGGCATGCCGGCGCACGTGGAGGAAGATGTAGAGGTCGCCCGCCGGGCCGCCGCGCGCGCCGGCCTCGCCCTCGCCCGCCATGCGGATGCGCGTGCCCTCGTCGACGCCGCGGGGGATCAGGAGCGACAGCGTCTTCGAAACTTCGACCCGGCCCTCCCCATGGCACTTGGCGCAGGGCTCGGCGATCACCTGCCCGCGGCCGTGGCAGGTCGGGCAGGTCCGCTCGACGACGAAGAAGCCCTGCTGCGCGCGGACCTTGCCGTGGCC
>CAXUGZ010000101.1:5768-6051 GCA_964250685.1 uncultured Sphingomonadaceae bacterium | reverse complement strand
GCCCGCTGTGGGGCCACGGCTCGGACAAGGGGCGGCGGCGGACGCCGTGGATCGTCGGCGGCATCGGCGTGCTGGCCTTGGGCGCGCTGCTCGCGGCGGACGCGGTGACGATGCTGGGCGCGCGGCCGGTGACGGGCCTGATCCTGGCAGTGCTCGCCTTCTCGATGATCGGCGCGGGAGTCGGCGCGGCGGGGACGTCGCTGCTCGCCTTGCTTGCCGCGCGCGCGGCGCCCGAGCGGCGCGCGGCGGCGGCCGCGATCACCTGGACGATGATGGTCGCGGG
>CAXUGZ010000101.1:0-5758 GCA_964250685.1 uncultured Sphingomonadaceae bacterium | reverse complement strand
CCCAGTACCTCGGTTTCGGTGCGTCCTTCATCGCGCTCGCCGGGGTCGCGGGCGGGCTGCTCCAGCCGTTCACTCCCGAGCGCCTGCGCGCGGTCTCGGGAGGCGTGGCGCTGGCGGCGTTCCTGGTGACGTTGCTCGCGGTCCATGGCGTCGAGGGACGCGCGCCGCCCGCGCCCGCCGCGTCCACCGCTCCGCCGCCGGACTTCGCCGCCGCGGTGCGCGCGACCCTGGCCGATCCCGCCGCGCGCCGCTTCACCATCTTCGTCTTCTGCTCGATGCTCGCTTATTCGATGCAGGACCTGATCCTCGAGCCGTTTGCGGGGCTGCTGTTCGGCTACGCGCCCGGCGCGTCGACCCAATTGTCGGGCGCGCAGCATGGCGGCGTGCTCGCCGGAATGATCCTGGCGGGCGTGGGCGGTAGCGCCTTTCGCGGAATACCGCAGCGCGGCTGGATCGTGGGCGGCTGCATCGGCTCGGCGCTGGCGCTGGCGGGGCTCGCGGGCGCCGCCGCGTTCGCGCCGCATTGGCCGCTGGCGGCGAACATCGTCGCCCTGGGCTTCGCCAACGGGGTGTTCGCGGTCGCCGCCGTCGGCGCGATGATCGGGCTCGCCGGCGCCGACGGGGCGAAACGCGAGGGCGTGCGGCTCGGCGTATGGGGGGCGGCGCAGGCGATCGCGTTCGGCCTGGGCGGGCTGGTCGGGGCGGTGGCGGTGGACGTCCTGCGCGCGGTGACCGGCGCGACGCCCGAAGCCTTCGTGATCGTGTTCGGCGCGGAGGCGGCGTTGTTCGTCGTCGCCGCGCGCCTCGGCGCCACCGCCGCGCCGGCGCGCCGGCCTTTATCGCTCAAACCCGTGGGAGTGCCCGCATGACCGCTACCGACTATGACGCGCTCGTGATCGGCGGCGGTCCTTCGGGGGCCACCGCGGCCGACGATCTTGCCCGCGCCGGCCGCCGCGTGCTGCTGCTCGATCGCGCCGGCCGCATCAAGCCGTGCGGCGGCGCGATCCCGCCGCGGCTGATCCGCGACTTCGCCATCCCCGATCACCTGCTCGTCGGCCGCGCCACCGCGGCGCGGATGGTCGCGCCGTCGGACAAGCATGTCGACATGGCGGTCGGCGGCTATGTCGGCATGGTCGATCGCGGCGAATTCGACGAGTGGCTGCGCGA
Source organism: uncultured Sphingomonadaceae bacterium (assembly GCA_964250685.1). Classification (GTDB taxonomy): domain Bacteria; phylum Pseudomonadota; class Alphaproteobacteria; order Sphingomonadales; family Sphingomonadaceae; genus Sphingomonas_I. Next base: position 4,591 of record CAXUGZ010000101.1, on the reverse strand, counting down.
ACGTGCGGCCGCATCGGGGGTCGAGCGGCGCACCGGCAGCTTCGAGCGGATCGAGCGCGACGCCGACGGCGTTGCCACGGTGGTCTACCGCGAGGGGCGGGGCGGCGCCGAGCGGCGCGTCCGTGCCAGAGCGGTGATCGGCGCGGACGGCGCGCGCTCGCAGGTCGCCAAGCAGGAGATCAGGCACGGCGACCGTGTTCCGTGCGTGTATGCCTATCACGAGATCATCCGCGCGCCCGCAGCTGCCGAGTCGCCCGGCTATGCGGACGACCGCGCCGACGTCTTCTACCAGGGCCATCTGTCGCCGGATTTCTATGCGTGGATCTTCCCGCATGGCGACACCGCGAGCGTGGGCGTCGGCAGCGCGCGCAAGGGGTTCGCGCTGCGCGAATCGGTCAGCGCGCTGCGCCGCTCCACGGGCCTGGACGGTTGCGAGACGGTGCGTCGCGAAGGCGCGCCGATCCCGCTCAAGCCGCTCGGGCGCTGGGACAATGGCCGCGACGTGGTCGTCGCCGGCGACGCCGCGGGCGTGGTCGCGCCCGCATCGGGAGAGGGCATCTATTATGCGATGCTCGGCGGCCGCCTCGCCGCCGACGCGGTCGAGAGCTTTCTCACCACGGGCAAGCCGCGTGCGCTCCGCCGCGCGCGCGCGCGCTTCATGCGCGAGCATGGGCGCGTGTTCTGGGTGCTGCGGATCATGCAGTATTTCTGGTATTCGAGCGACAAGCGACGCGAGCGCTTCGTCGCGATGTGCGCGGACGCCGACGTCCAGCGGCTGACGTGGCAGGCCTATATGGAGAAGAAGCTGGTGCGCGCGCGCCCCGCGGCGCATGCGCGGATCTTCTTCAAGGATCTGGGCCATCTGTTGCAATCGATGGGATCGCGCACGGCGAATCGATCGCGGCTGATGCCGACGGCGGTCGCCGGCGCCGACGGGCGCGTCTCCTGAACGAGCGGGTGGCGGCGCTGTTCGCCAGCGGGCACGCCGCCGATCTCGTGCTGATCGTGATGGCGACCGAAGCGATCGTGCTTACCCGTCTCACCCGGCTGCGCGCGGGAACCGTCGCGGCGGCGGCATTGCCCGGCGCGCTGATCGTGGTGGCGCTGCGCGCGGCGTTGGTCGGGGCCGCATGGCCATCGATCGCGCTGCCGCTGCTCCTGTCATGGCCTGCCCATCTGTGGGACATCCGCCTGCGCGCCCGCGCGGGCGATCGGCGCTAGGCGGCTTCGCGGCGGAACGTTTTCCCGGCATGTCTCGTTGTGAAAACGTCCGGAGAAAACATGATGTTGAGCTCGATCGCCGTCCCCACCTTGATGTACGGAACGCTCGGTATCGTCCTGATCATCGGGATTGTGGTGTTCCTGCGGTTCTGGCGCAAGCCGGCCAATCGCCATCCGATGGAGAACCAGCAGGAGCGCAACATCGACCAGATCAGGCGCGGCGTCCCGCCGGAGCGCTGATCCGCCGGCGCCGCGACGGCCCGGTACGAATTGGGTCCATTCCGGAGCAATTCGCGACAGCGGATTGATCTGCATCGAATTTGGAGGAAAGCTTCGCCGCGGGAGAACCCATGGACGGTGAACGCTTCCAGCGGCTGAGCGAACGGCAGCGCGACTATCTTCGGCAGGTGTTCCAGCACCGCAACTCGCACGAGATCGCGTTCGCGGCGGGGGTGAGCGCGCGCGCGGTCGACAAGCAGCTCCTGCTCGCCAAGGATATCGTCGGCGGCAATACGCGCTTCGAAGCGGCGCGGATGTTCGCCGAATATGAAGCCGGGGTAGAAGGATTCTACCCGGCAAGCGTTGCCCCTTCACGGCCGGCATTCTGGCCGCTTCCCCTGCCGGTGCCGACAGAGGCACGATCGACGAACACGTTGACGTGGCAGCAGGTGCTGGCGTGGGGGGCGATCATCGCGATCGGCGCTCCCGTCGCCATCACCGTCGCCGCCATGCTCATCATCGCGCTCGGGCTGCTGTTCGGCGTTCATCTCTAGTCGGGCGCCGAGGCGCCTTGGGAGGCGCACATGAATGACCTGGCACGATCGAGCCGCGTGGTGGCGACGGACCTGCGGCGCGCGGAGCGCTCGATCAACCTCGCCGCGCGGGACACCGCGCAATTCCTGCTGACCACGCTCGACGTGACCGAGACGCACAAACTGTCGCCCTCGGTCGCGCACCGCACGGTCAAGGCCACCGTCGCGGCGCTGACCGCCCTGGTCGAAGGCCAGGAGCAGATGACCGTGCGCGCGCACCTGAGCGTGGAACGGGCGGGAACGCACCTGGGGCTGACCGTGACGAATTGGGGCGGCGGCGATCCCAAGGGGCCGGTGGCGGCCGCCGAAGACGTGTCGACGGTCACCGCTTAGTATCGACGGGAGCGGCGGCCGTGTCCAAAGAAGCCTATGAACCGTTATCTGCTCATCGCGCTGACCTACGACGCGACGCTGCTCGCCATCTGCACATTCGCTTTGGTGCGCGGCGGCCGACCGGAACGGATCGGCGCGGCGGTGAACCTGATCGCTTCGATCGCGTCCAGCGCGGCGCGGCTGTTGCACCTCAGTTCGTGGGCGCCGGCGCAGTTCGTGATGCTCGCGATCGACGGCAGCGTCACCGCTGCGTTCTTCGTCCTGGCGATATCCACCACGCGCTTCTGGCCGATCTGGGCGTTCGGCTTCGCGCTGGCCGATATCTTCGTGAGCGTGGCCGGGGCGTTGCTCCCGCACGCGCCGTGGCTGGCCTATCAGTCGGGTCTGACGATCTACGCCTATCTGGCGCTTGCCGCGCTGGCGGTGGGCGCCTGGCGGGTGCCGCGCCGCCCGGACCCCGAACAGAGAAGGGGGCATAGGCCGCCATGGACGATGCCGAAACGGACCTGATCGATCTCAATCTGCGCCTGCCGCGCACGATCGTGGAAGCGGCGGTCAGGCGCGGCGCGACGCCGCCGCACGATCCGGCGAGCCGCCGGCTGGCGCTCGCCAAGTGGATCCTGGCGAGCCGCCGGCAGCGAACGCGCGCCTTCGGGAGCCTCCGGTTCGGCGAACCGACCTGGGACATGGTCCTGGAATTGTATGTCGCCGATTGCGAAGGCCGCCGCGTCGACGTCTCGGGCCTGTGCCTCGCCAGCGGCGTGCCCGCGACCACCGCGTTGCGCTACGTCGATCTCCTCGCCGCCAAGTCTCTCGTCGCGAAGGTCGACGATGTCGATGACGGACGGCGCGCGTTCGTCACGATCAGCGGCGAACTGCGCTCCGCGACCGAGGGCTGGCTCGATCAGGCCGATACCGACCTGGGCGTGGCGGGCTGGGTCGGCCCATCGGGCGCGACGTCCGACCGGGACCGCGCGCGCTAGCGAGGCGGCCTAGATATAACGGCCGCGGCCCAGGCGCGCGAGCATGGCGCGCGCTTCGGGCAGGTCCAGCAGCGCGTTCGCCTGCTCCAGCGTCTTCGCCACCGGCTCGCGGCGCACGACGTCCAGCGCTTCCTGCAGCTTGAGCGCGGCATCGCCCTCGCCGGCGCCGTCCAGCAGCACCAGCGCCGATTTCATCATCTCGGTGGCCATCGCCACCGGGCTGTACTCCACTGCCATATCGTCCCCCGCTGATCGCCTCGGCGTCGCCCCGCGGCTGGTGCCGAAGACCCAAGCAAGCCGGAGCCCGAACGTCCGCGCCCGCTCCGATCCGGACGCGCGCGCCGCCCGACGAGCCCGCTTGTTCTCCCGAGTTTCCCGCCCCCGATCCTCTGCCCGAAGCCCGTCTTAGAGGCATCCCTCGCCGCCCGACAGCCGCAATTGCAACCGCGCCGGCTGCTAATGACGAACCGGCGCGAAGCGTGCTGCCGGGCTGCGGTACACGATAGCCCCGAGCGCGATCTTTCGTCCGGCTCCTTCCCCGGCGGATCGCGGCGACCTAAATGACGGGCCTGGCCCACCAAGGAGCAGCGAGCCCATGAAGCGCACCGGCAACACCATCCTCATCACCGGCGGCGGCTCGGGCATCGGCGAGGCGCTCGCCCATCGCTTCCACGATCTCGGCAACGCGGTGATCGTCGCCGGCCGGCGCAAGGAGGCGCTCGACCAGGCGATCGAGGGCCGCGCGCGGATGAGCGGGTTCGTGCTCGACGTCGAGGATCCGGCGGCGATCGACGCGTTTGCCGCGCGGGTGACGGCGGAGCATCCCGCCATCAACGTCCTGATCAACAATGCCGGGATCATGAAGCTGGAGGACGTGACCGCCCGGCGCGATCTCGGCGATGCCGCGGCGACGATCGTCACCAACCTGCTCGGCCCGATCCGGCTGATCAACGCGTTCATCGATCATCTCGCCGCGCAGCGCGATGCCGCGATCGTGAACGTCACCTCCGGTCTCGCCTTCGTGCCGCTGGTGGCTGCCCCGACCTATTCGGCGACCAAGGCCGCGATCCACTCCTATACGGTCAGCCTGCGCCGCGCGCTGGCGGGCAAGGTGGAGGTGATCGAGCTCCCGCCGCCCGCGGTCCGGACCGACCTGACCCCCGGCCAGTCGACCCGGCCGGGCTACCTGCCGCTGGACGAGTTCGCCGACGAGGTGATGGCGCTGCTCGATCGCCAGCCGAC
>CAXUGZ010000100.1:320-6147 GCA_964250685.1 uncultured Sphingomonadaceae bacterium | reverse complement strand
CATGCCGGCGACGATTTCGCGCGGATGCGCGCGGCGCGGCAGGCGCAGCTCGCGCGCACGACGGTGGAGACGGCCTGATGGCGATGATGATGGGCAGTCTTTATGAGGCGCTGGTAGAGGGTGGGACGAGTTCGGACGCGGCGAAGAAGGCTGCGGAAGAAGTTGCCGATCACCAGAAGCAGCTGGCGGACATCCGGACGGACCTGGCGATGGTGAAGGCGCTGCTGGGTGTTGCCGTCAGCGGCGTCATCGCGTTGGTCATCAAGGCGTTCTTCATCTGACATGCCGCGCCATACCGAAACGCGGCGGCTGCCCTACAGCCCCGATCAGATGTTCGATCTCGTCGCCGATGTCGCGCGCTACGGCGAGTTCCTGCCGTGGGTCGTGGCGGTGCGCGTGCGCGCGAACAGCGAGACCGAGATGCTGGCCGATCTGGTGGTCGGCTTCAGGGCGCTGCGCGAGCGCTTCACCTCGCGCGTCGAGAAGCAGCGGCCCGAGCGCATCCATGTCGATTACGTCGAGGGTCCGCTCGAGCATCTGCGCAACGAATGGCGCTTCAGGCCCGATGGGGCAGGGGGGTGCCTGGTCGATTTCGCGGTCGATTTCGCGTTCCGCAACCGGCTGTTCGAGGCGATCGCCGGGCAGATGTTCGATCGCGCGCTGCGCAAGATGATCGGCGCGTTCGAGGAGCGCGCGGCCCGGCTCTACGGCGCGTCGCTGCCCTCGCCCGAGGGGAGCAGCAGCTCGAGCGCGCACAGCGCCGCCTGAAGCCGGATGCCCGCGCGGCCGATATCGCCATAGTTACGCTGGTCGGTCGCCGCCTGCTCGGCGGTGTCGCCGGCGCGCGCGCATGCGAACACGACCGTGCCCACGGGCTTGCGGTCGCTCCCCCCGCCCGGCCCGGCGATCCCGGTGATCGCCACCGCGACGTCGCTGCCCGAACGCTGGATCGCGCCGCGCGCCATCGCCCAGGCGGTGGCGAGCGAGACCGCGCCGAACGTGTCGAGCACGTCGCGCGAGACGCCGAGCAGCGCGGTCTTGGCCTCGTTCGAATAGGTGACGAACCCCGCCTCGAACACGTCGGAGGAGCCGGGTATCTCGGTCAGCGCCGCGCTCACCAGCCCGCCGGTGCAGCTCTCGGCGACCGCGACGCGGCGCCCGGCGGTGCGGTTGCCGTCGATCACGCGCCGGGCGAGCGCGATCAGCTCGGGCGGCAGCAGCGTGTCGCTCATCGCTCGCCCTCGGGCCGGCACACCTTGAGCACGCCCGCAATGCCGTTGCCCTTGCGATCGGCGACGGTCAGCGCGAGCGCCGCCAGCCGGCCGAGATCGCGGCCCGACAAGGCGGCGGCGTTGGTGATCGCGGCGTCGGCGATCATGCAATCCTGCTTGCTCACCTGCTTGGCGAGCAGCCCCGCCAGCGCGGGTTCGGCGAGCGTGCGCACGAGATCGGAGTTCATGTCGGCGGGCATCGGCTGGCCGAGGAACTGCGTGAAGATCTGCGCGATCGCGCGCCGCGCCTCGGGCCACGCCGCCGCCGCGTCGGGCCGGTAGCGGTCCGCCAGCGCGCCCGCGTTCGCCTCGAGATAGGCGGTCGGCGGCAGCGCCTCGCGGCAGCGGTCCGCCAGCCGCTCGACCAGGGTCGGCAGCGCGAAGGTGACGAGCGCGCCGGCCTGCTGCTGGGGCATGCACGCAGGCGTCTGCGCGACCGCCATCGCCGGCAGCGCGGCGAGGGCGAGCGCGATCCCCGCGCGCCTCACGACGCATCCTCGGGCAGGCGGACGGTGGCGACCGCCTGCGCGGCGATCCCCTCGGCGCGCCCGGTGAAGCCGAGCTGCTCGGTGGTGGTGGCCTTGACGCTGATCTTCGCCTCCTCGATCCCGAGTATGGACGCGATTGACGATCGGATCGCCGCGCGGTGGGGCCCGATCTTGGGCTCCTCGCAGATAATCGTTAAGTCGGCATGATCGATCCGTCCGCCGCGCGCGGCGATGCGATCGCGCGCGTGCGCCAGGAAGACATGCGAGGCGGCGCCGCGCCAGCGCGGATCGGACGGCGGGAAGTGGCTGCCGATGTCGCCGTCGCAGATCGTGCCGAGCAGCGCATCGGTGAGCGCGTGGAGCGCCACGTCCGCATCCGAATGGCCCGCGAGCGCGCGGCTGTGCGGCACGCGGATGCCCCCCAGCCACACAGCGTCGCCGGGCGTGAAGGCGTGGACGTCGAACCCCATCCCGGTGCGCGAGACCAGCGCCGCGGCGAGGCGGCGCTCGGCCGCGGCGAAATCGGCGGGGTAGGTGAGCTTGTCGAGCAAGGGCGATCCTTCGACCGTCGCCACCGCGAGCCCCGCGGCGCGTGCGATCTGCGCGTCGTCGGTCGCCTCCGCGCGCGCGTCCCACGCCGCATGCGCCGCACGGATCGCGTCGAGCGCGAACGCCTGCGGGGTCTGCACGCGCGTCAGCGCCGCACGCGGCACCACCGGGCCGAGACTGTCGCCGCCCTGCGCCAGCGTGTCCGCCACCGGCAGCACCGGCACCGCGCCCGGCGAATGATCGAGCGCAACCAGCAGGCGATCGATCACCTCGCGGGGGAGGAACGGCCGCGCAGCATCGTGGATCAGCACGCGCGCGCCCGCCAGCTCGGCGAGCCCGTTCGCCACCGATTCGCGCCGCGTGGCGCCGCCGATCACGGGCGGGGGGAGTGCGCGGCCGCCGACCGCCTCGGCATAAGCCTTCTCCTGCCCCGCGCCGATCACCACCTGGATTGCGTCGATCGCTGGATGCGCGGCGAGCGCGTCGATCGCGTGCGCGAGCATCGCCTTGCCCGCGATGCGCACGAACTGCTTGGGAATGTCGGCGCCGCTGCGCGCGCCGCGTCCGGCGGCGACGATCAGCGCGATGGTGCTAGGCGGCATGGCGCGCGCCCCTAGCGCGTCCGCCGCAGGATTGACAGGCCGCGCCACGTTCAGCGCGTGGCGTCATACGCCGCGCGCAGCGCGCCGGCGAGGAGCTGGAACTCCTTGTCGCGCGGGCTGCCCGCGCGCCACACCAATGCGATCCGCCGCGCCGGATGCGCCGCGTCGAGCGGGCGCGCCACCACGCGCGTGTGATCGAGGATGCCCGCGTCGATCGCCATCTGCGGCAGCATCGTCACGCCCAGCCCGTTATCGACCATCTGCACCAACGTATGCAGCGAGGTGCCCATCATCGCCGCCTCGGTGCGCAGCTCGGGCCGGTTGCATGCGGCGAGCACATGATCCTTCAGGCAATGCCCGTCCTCGAGCAGCAGCAGCCGATGCGCGTCGATACGGTCGGCGGACACGATCGCGGGCAGCGCCTCGGCCTGCCCCTCGGGCACCGCCAGGTACAGCCGGTCGGTGAACAGGTCGGCATGCTCCACCTCGCCGCAATGATAAGGCAGCGCGAGCAGCACGCAATCGACATGCCCGCGGTGCAGCGATTCGCACGCCGCGCCCGACGTCTCCTCGCGCAGATAGAGCTCGAGATCGGGCCAATGCTCGCGCAGCCGCCGCAGCACGCGCGGCAGCAGGAACGGCGCGATGGTCGGGATCACCCCCATGCGCAGCTCGCCCGACAGGGGCTTGCCCGCCGCCTTGGCGAGCGCCGCCAGTTCCTCCGCCTCGCGCAGCACGCGCATGCCCTTGTCGGCGATCTTGAGGCCGAGCGGGGTGAAGCGCACCACGCGGCGCGTACGCTCGACCAAGGTCACGCCCAGCAGCGACTCGAGTTCGCGCAGCCCGGCGGAGAGCGTCGATTGCGTGACGAAGCACGCGTCGGCGGCACGGCCGAAATGCCCAGCATCGCGCAGTGCGACGAGATATTGGAGTTGCTTCAGCGTCGGGAGGTAGGTCGCCATTTATCGCTCCAGTCGATCAATGGTTGGTAAATAATCAATTTGCTTGCGCTTCGCCACTCCCGCACAAGGCCCCATCCGATATATTCACCACCAGGAGATTCCCATGCTCACCGTCGGCGACAAGTTTCCCGCGCTCAAGCTTCCCGTCCAGCAGGGGGTGTCCGCGCTCCCCAACGGCGAAACGATCGATCTCGCCGAGACCGGCGGCAAGTGGAAGGTGGTGTTCTTCTGGCCGAAGGACTTCACCTTCATCTGCCCGACCGAGATCATCGGCTATGGCGAGCTCAAGCGCGATTTCGCCGATCGCGACGCGGTGCTGATCGGCGCCTCGACGGACACCGACTTCGTCCACTTCGCGTGGCGCAAGTCGGACGAGCGGCTGGCGGCGTGCGATTTCCCGTGGATCGCGGACAACAAGAAGGATCTGGCGCGCGCGCTCGGCATCGTCGCCTATGAGGAGGGCGTGGCATATCGCGCGACCTTCATCGTCGATCCGCACAACGTGATCCAGCACGTCACCGTCAACGGCCTCAACCAGGGCCGCAACCCGGACGAGGCGATCCGCGTCCTCGACGCGCTGCAGACCGACGAACTGTGCCCCTGCAACTGGCAGCAGGGCGAAGAGGTCCTCCGCCCCGCCGCGTAAGTACCTGCTCCCTCTCCCCTCCGGGGAGAGGGCCGGGGAGAGGGGGAGTCGTGGGCCATGTGGCGCCCACCTCCCCACGACTCCCCCCTCTCCCAGCCCTCTCCCCCAAGGGGGAGAGGGCTTACAGGAACCACCCATGTCACTCCGTGAATTCTCGGATTCCCTGCCCGATTACGCTAAGGACATCCGCCTCAACCTGAACTCGCTGACCGGCGACCAGACGCTGGGCGACCTGCGCAAATACGGGCTGCTGCTCACCACCGCGCACGGATCGGGCTACAAGCCCCTTGTCGATGCGGCGGAGGCGGAGTGCGCGCCCAAGCTTTCGCCCGAGGCGGCGACTGCGGCGCGCGCGGCGGCGGCGATCATGGCGATGAACAACGTCTATTACCGCTTCACCCACCTCGCCTCGAACAAGGAATATGCGCAGCTTCCCGCCAAGCTGCGGATGAACGTGATCGGGTCGCCGGGGATCGACAAGGCCGATTTCGAGCTGTTCTGCCTCGCCGTCTCGGCGCAGAACGGCTGCGGCATGTGCGTCGATTCGCACGAGAAGGTGCTCAAGAGCCACGGCGTCCCCGCCGAGGTGATCCAGGCCGCCGCGCGCATCGGCGCGGTGATGACCGCCGCCGCGACGGTGCACGCGACGAGGGTGTGAGGTTGCACCGCACCGCGCATCACAGTTCGTGCTGAGCCTGTCGAAGCACCGTCCTTCATCTGCTTGATTGTTAACGAAAATACAGCCTTTCGACAGGCTCAGGGCTGACGGCGGTGGTTCGCTCCGCCGCCCGAACTCACCGCCATCTCCCGCTCCAGATTGGCGCGCACCGCCTCGAAGAACTGCTCGGTCGTCATCCACGCCTGCTCGGGGCCGATCAGGATCGCGAGATCCTTGGTCATCGCCCCGCTCTCGACCGTCCTGATGCAGACGCGCTCCAGCGTCTCGGCGAAGCGCGTCACGTCGGGCGTGTCGTCGAACCTGCCGCGGAACTTGAGCCCGCCCGTCCACGCGAAGATCGACGCGATTGGGTTGGTCGAGGTCGCCTTGCCCTGCTGGTGCATGCGGTAATGGCGCGTGACGGTGCCGTGCGCCGCCTCGGCCTCGATCGTCCTGCCGTCGGGGGTCATCAGCACCGATGTCATCAGCCCGAGGCTGCCGAAGCCCTGCGCCACCTGGTCCGACTGGACGTCGCCGTCGTAATTCTTGCACGCCCACACGAACTTGCCGCTCCACTTGAGCGCGCTCGCGACCATGTCGTCGATCAGGCGATGCTCGTAGACGATACGAGCTTCGGCGAACTTGTCCTTG
>CAXUGZ010000100.1:0-310 GCA_964250685.1 uncultured Sphingomonadaceae bacterium | reverse complement strand
GAGCGCCTTGAACTTGTCGGCGAACTCGGCGTCGAACACCTCCTGGAACAGGTCCTTGAAGCGCCCGTCATAGGCCTTGAGGATGGTGTTCTTGGTCGACAGGTAGAGCGGCCAGCCGCGGCCGAGCGCATAGTTCATGCTGGCCCGCCCGAAGTCGCGGATCGAATCGTCGAGATTGTACATCCCCATCGCCACCCCGGCCGAGGGGAAGTCGAACACCTCCCGCTCGATCCTTTTGCCGTCCGCGCCTTCCCACACCATCCGCAGCGTGCCCGGGCCGGGGACGAGGAAGTCGGTCGCGCGATACTGG
>CAXUGZ010000099.1:5945-6163 GCA_964250685.1 uncultured Sphingomonadaceae bacterium | reverse complement strand
CGCACCAGTCGCTCGATCGCGGGCGGCGGCAGATCGGCACCGGCGCCAAGCTCGGCGAGCGTCGCCGGACCACCCGACAATCGCGCGAACAGGTTGATCTGGACGCACGCGAACAGCGTCTGCGAGTAGGTGAAGCCCGCGACCAGATCGAACAGCCGCCGCGCGTGCCGCCGCGCGATCGGGCGGCTGGGCCAGAAGCGCGCGGCCCGACGCTGGAA
>CAXUGZ010000099.1:0-5935 GCA_964250685.1 uncultured Sphingomonadaceae bacterium | reverse complement strand
CGAGCTCGACGGCGGTGCGGCGGGCACCGGGGATCGCGCTCGACAGCAGCGCGTTGCGCCGCCTCACCCACCATTCCATCGCCATTGTGTCTATGTAACTTGTCTCTTTCCTATGTCTATTCGCCTCGGCCGGTGTTAGCCTGCCCGTCGGGAGGAGTGATGGCCGACGAGCATGTCGTGGTGGTGGGAGCAGGCGTTGGCGGGCTCGTCAGCGCCGCGCTCCTAGCCGCGCGCGGCGCGCGGGTGACTTTGGTCGAGGCGCAGGACCGGCCCGGCGGCAAGCTCCGCGCGCTTCCCGTCAACGGTTTACCGATCGACGCGGGGCCGACCGTCTTCACCATGAAGCCGCTGATGCAGGAGATCTTCGCCGAGGCGGGCGGCGACTTCGACTCGGCGGTGACGACCGTACCCGCGCGCGTGCTCGCGCGGCACGCCTGGGGCGACGACCGACTCGACCTTCACGCCGATCCGGCGCGCAGCGAGGAGGCGATCGGTGACTTTGCGGGCGCCGACGCGGCGCGCGGCTACCGCGCCTTCCGCCGCCAGGCCCAGCGCGTGTACGACACGCTCGACACCAGCTTCCTGCGCGCGGGCAGCACCAATCCGCTCGGCCTGACCTGGCGGGTCGGGGTGCGCGGCTTCCCTGACATGCTCGCGCTCAGGCCCTATGAGTCGCTGTGGAAGGTGCTCGGCGATTATTTCGCCGACGCGCGGCTACGCCAGCTGTTCGCGCGCTACGCCACCTATTGCGGCTCCTCGCCGTTCCGCGCGCCATCCACGCTGATGCTGATCGCGCATGTCGAGGCGCTGGGCGTGTGGCTGATCGAGGGCGGGATGCACGCGCTGGCGGGAGCGCTGGAGGCGCTCGCGCGGCGCAACGGCGCGGTCCTGCGCTATGCCAGCGCGGTCGAGGAGATCGTGGTCGAGCGCGGGCGCGCATGTGGCGTGCGGCTGGCCGGCGGCGAACGGATCGCCGCCGACGCGGTGGTGTGCAACGCCGATCCCGCCGCGCTCGGCGGCGGCCGATTCGGCGCGCAGGCCGCGCGCGCCTGCCGGCGCATGGCGCCGTCGCGGCGCTCGCTCTCCGCGATGGTGTGGCTGGCGGAGGCGCGCGCGAGCGGCTTCCCGCTGGCGCGTCACAACGTGCTGTTCTCGCCCGATTATCCCGCCGAGTTCGCCGCGCTCCGCGCCGGGCGGCTGGCCGACGATCCCAGCGTGTACGTCTGCGCGCAGGACCGGCGCGACGACGGCACCGCGCCCGGCGGCCCGGAGCGCTTCCAGATCATCGTCAATGCCCCGCCGCGCGGCGACGCGGGCGGGTTCGGCCAAGCGGAGATCGAGACATGCGGGAAGCGGATGCAGGCGGCGCTGGCGCGCGCGGGGCTTATGCTGGAGCTGCGGCCGGAGGCTATCCGGCTGCTGACGCCGGCGGATTTCGAGGCGCTGTGTCCGTCGACGGGTGGAGCCCTTTATGGAAGGGCCTCGCACGGGTGGGCGGCGTCCTTCCTCCGGCAGAGCGCCCGCACGCGGATCCCTGGGCTCTATTGCGCGGGCGGGAGCACGCACCCGGGCGCGGGCGTGCCGATGGCGGCGCTGTCTGGCCGGCTTGCCGCCGCTACGCTGCGCAGGGACCTCGCTTCGATGCGCCGGTCGCACCCGGCGGCTATGCCTGGTGGTACGTCGACGCGTTCAGCGACGATGGGCGTTTCGGCCTGACGATCATCGCCTTCGTCGGCAGCGTCTTCTCGCCTTATCATGCCTGGTCGGGGCGCCGCGATCCGGAGGATCATTGCGCGCTCAACGTCGCGCTCTACGGCCCCGGCTGCGCCCGCTGGACGATGACCGAGCGCCCGCGCGGCGACATCGCGCGCGCCGCCGATCACCTCCGGATCGGGCCGAGCTCGGTCAGGTGGGACCGCGACGCGCTGACGATCGACATCGACGAGCGCACCGCGCCTTTGCCGCGCGCGGTGCGCGGGCAGGTGCGCGTCTATCCCGAGATGCTGGGGCACGAGGGCTTCGCGCTCGATCCCGCGGGGCGCCACCGCTGGCACCCGATCGCGCCTCGCGCGCGCATCGAGGTCGAGCTGTCGCAGCCGGCGCTGCGCTGGCAGGGCAATGCCTATCTGGACTCGAATTTCGGCGACGAGCCGCTGGAGGAGGGCTTCCGCGACTGGAACTGGTCGCGCGCGCACCTGCGCCACGATGTCGCGGTCGCCTATGAAGGGCGGCGGCGCGACGGCACGCCGTTCGATCTCAGCCTGCGCTTCGATCGGCAGGGGCGCTGGCAGGAGGTGGAGGCACCGCCGCGCGCAACGCTGCCGCGCACGTTGTTCCTGATGCCGCGCGCCACCCGCGCCGATGCCGGCCACCGCGCGCGCGTGATCCGGACGTGGGAGGATGCGCCCTTCTACGCGCGCTCGGCGATCGCCACGCGGCTCTATGGCGAGGATGTGCGCGCGGTGCACGAAAGCCTGGCGATGGATCGCTTCCGCTCACCCCTCGTGCGGGGGGTCCTCCCCTATCGCATGCCCCGCATCTCGCCCTGGTCGGTGCTGCTCGGCCCGGTCGCGCCGCTGCTCACGACCCAGCGACCATAATTGCCAGGCGCCGAGGCCCAGCGCGACCGCGCCGACCAGCACGCCATCGAGGATGCCCGCCAGATGCGCGCTCATCGCGCCGTGCTTTCGGCCGCGAGCACGCCCGTATCGGCGGCGAAGCGCTCGATCGAGCCCGCGATCAGATCGGGCCGCTCCTCGTGCGCGAGATGGCCGAGGCCGGGCAGCAGCTCGATCCGTCCATCCGCCGCCGCCGCCGCGCTGCGCCGGACCGACTCGGTCGGGATCGCGGCATCGTCCGCGCCGTGGATCAGCAGCAGCGGCGATCGCAGGCCGGGCAGCGCGGCGGCGAGCGGCGCCAGGTCCCAATCGGCCATCATCCTGATCGCACCCGCGCAATGCCCCGCATTGGCGAACAGGCGCGCATAGCAGGCGATACCCGCCTCATCGATGCGCGAGCCGGTGCTGCGCTCCAGAAAGCGCCGCGTCTCGCCCTGCCGCCGCGCGATCGCGGCGAACAGGTGCGGCGCCAGCGGGTTGACGAACAGCAGCCGCGCGAGTGACGGAAACAGCTTGGCGGCGATGCCCGGAAAGGGCTGGAGCGCGGGCGACAGCCCGACGATTCCCGCCGCCGCCCCGTCGAGCGCGATCCGCACCGCGACCGCCGCGCCCGCCGAATGACCGACGATCAGCCGCGGGCGCACCTCCAGCGCGTCGAGCAGCCCCGCCACCGCCGCCGCCATCGCCGGCAGCGTCAGCCCGCCGCGCGGCAGGCCGGTGGTGAAGCCATGCCCCGGCAGATCGGGCGCCACGACGGTGAACCGTTCGGCCAGGAGCGGCGCCAGCCCGCGCCAGCTGTGCGTCGCTGCACCCGTGCCGTGCAGCAGCACCAGCGGCGGTCCTTCGCCCAGCATCTGCACGTGCCAGCGCAGCCCGCCCGCATCGACGAAGCGGCTGTGCGCCGCCAGCGGCCAGCCGCGGCCCTCGATCGGCCAGCGCAGGCCGGCGCTCACGCGCGGCGCGGGGCGAGCGCGCTCACCGCCGCCTCGACCGCCTCGGCGCGCGCGAACGGCAGCGGAACGTAGCGCGCGCCCATCGCCGCCGCGATGCGCGCGCCTTCGGGCCGGGCACGTGGGCCGGTGTCGATGAAGGCGGCGGCGATGCGGTCCGCCGCGACGAGCCTCGCCGCCGCCAGCGCGTCGCGATCGGCCGCCGCGCGCCCGGCCGCGCCGTCGGCGGCGATGTTGGCGCGCCCGTCGCTGAGGATCACGACGAACGGGGTCCGCCCCTTGGCGCGTACCGCGAGCGCGAGCGCGCGCGCGGCGGCGATCCCACCCGCCAGCGGGGTGCCGCCCCCGCCCGGCACCTCCGCCAGCGCCCGCCGGGCGCGCGTGAGCGAGCGTGTCGGGGGCAGCAGCAGCTCCGCCACCATGCCGCGAAACACCACCAGCGCCACCTCGGCGCGCTGGACATAGGCCTGCGCCAGCAGCAACTCGACCGCGCCCTTGGCCTCCGCCAGCCGCGCGGCGGCGGCCGAACCCGAGGCATCGACCGCGAAGATCGTGACGAGCTCGGCGCGCGCTTCGTAGCGGTGGATGCGCAGGTCCGACGGCGCGACGATGACGCGATCGATCCGGCCGCGCAGCGCCTGCCACGGCGCCGCGGTGCGCAGCGTCGCGACCAGAGCGAGGCGAGCGCCGCCGCGCGGCTCGCCAGCGCGCACGCCGATCAGCCGTCCGCGCGTCCGCGCGCGCCGGCGCTCGCCCGCGCCGCGCGCGCGGCTCCCGTGGCCGCGTGTCGCGCGGCCTGCTTCGAGCCCGGCGATCAGCCCCGGGTCGATCGCGGCGCGGGTGGCGGCGATCATGCGATCCTCGAGCGTCTCGACGCGCGACTCGCTGTCCGTCTCGGCCGCGCCGGGCGCTGGCTGATCGGGCGCCTCGCTCGCGGGCTCGTCGGGAGCCGGGGGCAGGCGCGTCGCGCGCGGCGCGAGCACGAGGCGCGCCGCGCAGGCGATGTCCGCCTGCGCCACGCCCGCGCGGCCCGCCAGCGCGGCCGAGGCGCGCGCAGCGCGCAGCGCGAACGCAGGCGCGCGCGCCGAGGCGATGCCGAGCGCGTCCGCCATCGCCACCAGCAGGTCCGGGATGTCGTCCGCCGCAATCGGGTCCGCGCTCCCCGCATCGGCCGGGCCGTCGGCATCGTCGAGCCGGACATGAAACGCCAGCCGCTCGCGCAGATGCACGGTCGGCGACCCGCCGTCGTCCTCCTCCTCGAACGCGGCGACGGCGAAGCGGACGGGCATGGTCGCGGCGACGCCATCGCGCGCGACGTCGATCTCGCCGCGATCGAGCGCGGCGCCGATCAGCGCGGTCACGCCCGGCGACAGCCGCTCCGGCGCGGGCAGCACCACCAGCCCGCCATCCGCATCGCACAGCAGCCCCGGCCGGAAGCGCGCCCCTTCCCCCGCGAGCGCCGCGCCCAGATCGAGCCCGCCGAGCAGCCGGTCCTCGTCGATCGTGGCGGGCACGCGGCGCACCGGCGCGCCCGCGGGCAGTGCCGCGACGAACGCGGCGAGCACGGCCTCCCGTGCGGCCGCGCCGCCGCCGCTGACCAGCATGCCGCCGAGCCGGGGATCGCGCGCGCTCATCCTTGCCGCGAGCAGGGCGTCGGCGAGCGCACCCGTCGGCGCGGGGATCATGCCGCCGCCAGCTCGCCCAGCGCGCGTTCGATGCGGACGGTGGAACCGGTCTCGTCGAGCGGATTGCGGCGCAGCCGGTGGCGCAGCGCGATCGGCGCGATCTGGCGGACGTGCCGGATCGTGACCTCGGCCTCGCGATCGAGCGCCGCGCATGCGCGCGCCGCGCGCACCAGCGTCAGCTCGCCACGCAGGCCGTCGGCGCCGACTGCGGTGCACAAGCGCGCCGCGAAGCCGAGGATCGCGTCGGGGACCGAAACGTCGCGGAGCGCGTCCCGCGCGACCGCGATCCGCCGCCGCGTCCTGCTCTCCTCCTTCGCCCAGCGCGCGACGAACGCCTCGCCATCCTGCTCGAACGCGTCGCAGCGCCGCAGGATCTCGACGCGCTCGGCGATCACTTCGGGCGTGCGCACCTCGACCGACAGGCCGAAGCGGTCGAGCAATTGCGGGCGCAGCTCGCCCTCCTCGGGATTGCCGCTGCCCACGAGCACGAACCGCGCCGCGTGGCGCACGCTCAGCCCCTCGCGCTCGACCACGTTCTCGCCCGAGGCGGACACGTCGAGCAGCAGATCGACGATATGGTCCTCGAGCAGGTTGATCTCGTCGATATAGAGGAAGCCGCGATGCGCGCGCGCGAGCAGCCCGGGCTCGAACGCCTTCTCGCCGCGCCCCAGCGCGCGCTGCA
>CAXUGZ010000098.1:0-6206 GCA_964250685.1 uncultured Sphingomonadaceae bacterium | reverse complement strand
CGGCGATAAGCAGCACGATCCGGTCGAGCAGCGCGTCGGCGGCGCGGTCGATCCCCTCGGCGAGCGCGACCGCGATGCCGTCGTGCCGCAGCCGCGCCGCCGCCGCCGCCAGCTCGGGCGGCACCTCCTCCACCAGCAGCAGCACCCCCGCCGCCCCCGCCGCCACCGCGCGGCGCGCCTGCTGTTCGGCGAGCGTCGCGCCCGCGAGCGGCAGCAGCGCGCGCAGCCCGCCCGGCCCCGGCTCATACGCGCCGATCAGCGCGGTCGGCCCCTCTGCCTCCATCCGCCCCGGATAGCCCGCGCGCGCGGCGAGCGGAAGCCGATGCACGTCGCCGTTTCCGCGCACCGCCAAAGCTGTTACGCTCGCGGCGCATGAACCAGGGGGCGTATCAGGAGGCAGCAGCGGACGAGACGTGGGCGGATGACGCCCCCGCCGCGCCGGCGCGCGTGACGATCACGCGCATCGCGCCCGATGCGCCCGCCGCTCGCGGAAAATCCGCCGGGGCGGCCGCGCTGCTGGCGCTGATCGCGCTCGGCTGGATCGGGGGGCTCGTCTATGCGCTGATCGCGGCAGGCGCGCCCGCCGCGCTTACGCCGCTGCGGCTGGCGGCGTGGATCGGGCTCGGCAGCGGACCGCTGGCGCTGGTCGCCTTGCTCTATCTGCTGCTGCTGCGCACCGGGCGCGCGGAGGCGCGCGCTTATTCCCGCGCCGCGGCGCGGCTGCGCGCCGACAGCGAATCATTGGCGGCCGCGATGACTTTGCTCACCGGCCGGATCGAGCAATCGCGCCTTGCGCTCGACGCGCAGGCAGGACAGCTCCAGTCGTTGGGGGTGGAGGCGGGCACGCGCATGCGGCTCGCGGCGGCCGAGCTCGGCGACCAGGCGAAGACGTTCGGGCGCGCGGCGGCGTCGTTCGACGACGCGACCGCGCGCGCCCGCGCCGATCTGGGCGTGTTGCTGAGCGACCTGCCCGAGGCCGAGACGCGGGCGGGAGCGCTCGCCGAACGGCTGCGCGCGTGCGGCGGCGAGGCCGATACGCGCACGCGCACGCTCGGCGACCTGATGGTCGAGCTGGAGGCGCGCGGGCGCGCCGCCAGTGAAGCGACGGGCGGTGCGGCGGCGCGGCTCGCCGGCCAGCTCGAGCGCATCGAGGCGGGCGCCGCCGCCGCCGACCGGCGGATCGAGGACGCGGCCGGCGCGATGGGGCGCGCGGTCGAGACCGCGCTCGGCGCGGCGGCCGAGGGCGTCGAGGACACGCGCCGCGCGGCCGCGAGCCAGAGCGCGGCGCTGACCGCGATGGTCGAGCAAGGGCGCACCACGATCGGCGCCGCCGGAGACGAGGCGCAGCGCGCGCTCGCCGCGCGGATCGACGAGCTGGCGGCGCGCATCGAGGGTATCGGCGAAAGCTTGAGCAGCCGCGAGCAGGATACGCGCGCGCTGCTCGCCCGCCTGGGCGAGGCGATCGGGGCGATCGAGGCGCGCTTCGCGTCGCTGGGCGAAACGGGCGGCGAGACCGCGGCCGATCTGTCGCACGCGGTCGGCGCGCTCGCCAACCACACCGACGCGGTCGGGCGCGCGCTCGGGGGAAGCGCCCAGTCCGCCGACACGTTGCTCGGCCGCGTGGTGCAGCTGCGCGAGCAGGCGGAGGCGAGCAGCGTCGCCATCCGCGAGACGATCCCCGCCGCGCTGTCGCGCGTCCGCCTCCATGCCGAACAGAGCCTGCAATCGATCACGGGCGCGAGCCAGCGCGCCGAGGGCCTCAGCGGCGCGGTCGGCGCGGTGGCCGAGCGGCTCGGCGAAGCGGATGCGCTGATCGAGCGCCAGCGCGCCGCGCTCGACGAGACGCATGGCCGTGCCGGGCAGCGGCTCGACGCGCTGCGTGAGCAGGCGCAGGCGCTGGAAACGCTGCTCGCCAAGGCCGAGGCGGAGGTGCGCGCGCTCGCCGACGGCGCCTCCGGCCCGCTGATCGAGGCGCTGCTGCGCGTGCGCGAGGTCGCCGCCCAGGCATCGGACCAGGCGCGCGACGCGCTCAGCGCGGCGATCCCGCGCGCCGCACAGCGGCTGAGCGAATCGGCCACGCGCGCGATGACCGCGGCGATCGCCGATGTCGGCCAGGCGGAGATGGCGGCGGTGGGCACGGCCGCGGCGCAGGCGGTGGAGGCGGCGCGCGGCGCGGCCGAGCGGCTGACGCGCCACCTGCTGACGATCGCCGAGACGAGCACCGCGATCGAGGCGCGCATCGCCGAGAACCGCGAGGATACCGAGGCGCATGACGAGGCGAGCTTCGCGCGCGCGGTGAGCCTGCTGATCGAGGCGCTCAACTCGACCGCGATCGACGTCACGCGCCTGTTCGCGCACGAGATCGGCGAGGAGCAGTGGAAGGCCTATCTGCGCGGCGATCGCGGCATCTTCACGCGCCACGCGGTGCGCCTGCTCGACCGCGCGGAGGCGGGCGCGATCGCCGCGCGCTACGGCGAGGACGGCGATTTCCGCGAGCTGGTCAACCGCTACGTCCACGATTTCGAGGCATTGCTGCGCCGGATGATGTCGACCCGCGATGGCCACGTGATCGCGACCACGATGCTGTCGTCCGACGCGGGCAAGCTCTACGTGGCGCTCGCGCAGGGGATCGAGCGGCTGCGGCGGTAGAGCCCTGTCCCCTTCGGGGATCGTTGCGAATACAACCGTCACCCCGGCGAAGGCCGGGGTCCACCGTTAAACAACCCTCAAGCCGTTGATTTTGCTGGACCGTAGATGCCGGAACCAGTCCGGCATGACGGAGAGAAGTGTGTCTTGAGAATTGCGCAATGATCCCCTTCAGGGGAGAGGGAGCAAGTCAGGGGACCACCGGCCCCTCCCCCGCTGCCGGCCCGCCCTTGAGGTAATGCGCCAGCCACGCCTGCACCTCGCGGTAGAATTGGCGGCTGTCCTCGGGCTTGGTGATCCAGTGCCACGCGTCGGGCCACACCAGCAGGCGGCTCGGTACGCGCATCCGCTGGAGCGTCGCCCAATTCTCCAGCGTGTTGCCGATCGGGACGCGGAAATCGCGCTCGCCGATGCTGAGCAGCATCGGGGTCTTCCAGTCGGCGGCGTAGGTGATCGGGCTCTGATCGCGCCACACGGGGTTCTTCTCCCAGGGCGGACCGCCGCTCGCCACCTCGCGCCCGTAGCTGAAGTCGCTCGTCCCCCATTGGGTGGTGAGGTCGACCTCGCCCGCATGGCTGACGATGCATTTGTAGCGCGTGGTGGTCGCCTCCATCCAATTGGCGAGATGGCCGCCATAGCTCGCGCCGGCCGCGCACGCATTGGCCGTGTCGATGAACGGGTAGAGCTTGGCCGCCTCGTCGACCGCCTGGTTGATCTCGTCCGCGGGCGTGCGCAGCGGATCGAGCTTGATCGCGCGCGCGAACGCCTCGCCGAAGCCGGTCGAGCCGGTATAATCGGTCATCAGCACGACATAGCCCGCGGCGGCGAGGAGATGGTAGTTCCAGCGCAGCCCGATCTGGTCGGGGTTGGAGCTGGCCGGGCCGCCGTGCATCAGCACGAGCAAGGGATATTTCCTGCCCGGATCGAACGCGGGCGGGAGCGCGATCATGTTATGGATGCGGCGACCGCGCGCGCTGGTGAACCAGAAATGGCGCAGCGGCTGCCAGTCGATCGCCGCCGCCGCCGCGGTATTGACCTGCGTCAGGTTGGTGTGCGTGCGCCTGGCAGGATCGATCCGCACGATCTCGGCGGGCTCGGTCGCGCTGCCATAAGCGGCGATCAGCTCGAGCCGTTTGGCGGTCGCCGGGATGGCGAGGCTGGTATAGCCGCCTCTCGTCGGCGCGATGAAGCGTTCGGGCGTGCCCCCGGCGAGCGGCACGCGATAGATGTTCTCCGCCCCCGCCTCGGGCACCAGCAGGTAGACGCCGCGGCTGTCGGGCGCGATGTGGAACTCGGCGGCTTCGCGATCGAAGCCGGGCGTCACCGGAGCCGCCGCGCCGCCCGCCGGCCATGCCACGCGCATCACGCGCGCCAGATCGTAGACCGCGTCGGTCTCGGCCGCATAGGTGAACAGCAGGCTGCGGCCATCGGGCGCGAACGACGCATTGGCATAGTCGCCCGCGGCGGGCGTCACCGGGGCCGGCTCGCCGCCATCGGCGGGCATGCGGTAGAGCCGGTAGTTGACGCGTGCGAACGCCGCGTTCCAGCGTTCGGTGGTGGCGACGAACACGATCTCGCGCCCGTCGGGGCTCCACTTGGGATCGAGCGTGACGCCGCCATCCCCCTCCGCCACCCCGCCGAAACCGTCGCCGCGCGCCAGCGCGGTGGGGGCGAGCACGTCGCGCGCGGGCGCGCCCTCGGCGAGCGGCTGCACCCAGATGCTCGGGCGCTTGTCGTCGAGCCACTCGTTCCAATAGCGGATCGGGAAATGCTGGTAGACGCGCACATTGTATTTGCGCGCCTTGCGCTCGGCCGCCGCCGTGCGATTGGCAGCGTCGCCGCGCGCGCCGGGATAGATGCTCGCCTCGAACAGGATCGCCTCGCCGTCGGGGCGCCACTGCGGGTGGCTCGCGCCGACCGCGCTCTGCGTCACGCGCCGCGCCTCGCCGCCGGCGAGATCGAGCACATAGACCTGCGGCACCTCGTCGCCCTCGCGCTTGGTCGCGAAGGCGAGGCGGCGGCTGTCGGGCGCCCAGACGGGATCGCTCTCGGCGGCGCGTGTGTTGGTCAGCCGGCGCGGGGGCGCCGAGCCGTCGGCGGGCACCAGCCACAGATCGGCCACCGCCTTGTCGGTCTCGTAGGAGGGCTCGGTCAGCGAATAGGCCACCCATTTGCCGTCGGGGCTCACCAACGGCGCGCCGACGCGCTTCATCATCCACAGCGTTTCGTGCGTGAGCGGCTGCCTGGGCGCGGCGTAAGCGGGGGTGAGCGCGGTGGTCAGCGCCAGTGCTCCGATCATGCCTTTGATACGTATCCGCATGCGCTGTCTCCCTGTTCTTAGCCGCGCTATCGCATAGCAGATCGACGGTCCGGACGTCTGTCGATCAACCCATCCGTTCGCTTCGAGTAGCCGTCGAGCTTGTCGAGACGGCGTATCGAGAAGTCCAAGCGTGGCAGAACCTCTCGATACGGGTTCTCGACAAGCTCGAACCCTACTCGAGGCGAACGGATGTTGATCTCCGCCACTCACCTCATCCACTTTCACCGCAGCGCAGCAATCCACTGTATCGGCCACCGCATCCATGATAGACGCGCGGCCATGCTGAACCTGAATGGCATCACCGTGCGCCTGGGCGGGCGCACGATCCTCGATCGCGCGAGCGCGGCGCTGCCCGCGAAGAGCCGCGTCGGGCTGATCGGCCGCAATGGTGCGGGCAAATCGACGCTGATGAAGGTGATGATCGGCGCGCTGGATCCCGACGAGGGCGGCATCGAGATGCCGCGCGCGACGCGCATCGGCTATCTCGCGCAGGAGGCGCCGAGCGGGACCGAGACCCCGATCGAGACCGTGCTCGCCGCCGATGCCGAGCGCGCCGCGCTGCTGGCGGAGAGCGAGACCTGTCACGACGATCTCGACCGGCTGGGCGAGGTGCACGACCGGCTGATCGCGATCGACGCCTATGGCGCGCCCGCGCGGGCCGCGCGCATCCTCGTGGGCCTCGGCTTCGACGAGGAGATGCAGGGGCGCGCGCTCGACAGCTATTCGGGCGGCTGGAAGATGCGCGTCGCGCTCGCCGCCCTGCTGTTCTCGCAGCCCGACCTGCTGCTGCTCGACGAGCCTTCGAACCACCTCGATCTCGAAGCGACCTTGTGGCTGGAGGATTTCCTCAAATCCTATCCGGCGATGATCGTGGTGATCAGCCACGAGCGCGATCTGCTCAACAACGTCGTCGACCAGATCCTCCATCTCGATAAGGGCAAGACCATCCTCTACCCGGGTGGTTATGACGCGTTCGAGCGCCAGCGCGCCGAGCGCGCCGCGCAGCTCGCCGCCGCGCGCGCCAACCAGGATGCGCAGCGCGCCAAGCTGCAGGATTATGTCGCACGCAACAGCGCGCGCGCGAGCACCGCCAAGCAGGCGCAGTCGCGCGCCAAGATGCTCGCGCGGATGCAGCCGATCGCGGCGATGGCGGAGGACCCGACGCTCTCGTTCGACTTCCCCGATCCCACCGAGCTGCGCCCGCCGCTGGTGACGCTCGACATGGCGAGCGTGGGCTATG
>CAXUGZ010000097.1:0-6291 GCA_964250685.1 uncultured Sphingomonadaceae bacterium | reverse complement strand
GAGAAGCCGAGCTTGCGCGCCGCCTCCTGCTGCAGCGTCGAGGTGGTGAAGGGCGCGGGGGGATTGCGCGTGAGCGGCTTGGTCTCGACCGAGGCGACCGAGAAGCGCCCGGCCTCTACATCCGCCTTGGCGGCGTGCGCATCGCCGCCATTGCCGATCGAGAGGCGGTCGAGCTTGCGCCCCTGCCAGCGCACGAGCCGGGCGGCGAAGGGGACGCCGTCCTGCTCCAGCGTCGCGATCACCGACCAATATTCCTGGGCGCGGAACAGCTCGATCTCGCGCTCGCGGTCGACCACCAGCCGCAGCGCGACCGATTGCACGCGCCCCGCCGATTTCGCGCCGGGCAGCTTGCGCCACAGGACGGGCGAGAGCGTGAAGCCGACCAGGTAATCGAGCGCGCGGCGCGCGCGATACGCGTCGATCAGATCCTCGTCGAGCGCGCGCGGATTGGCCATCGCCTCCAGCACCGCAGCCTTGGTGATCGCGTTGAAGGTCACGCGCTGCACGTCTTTGGGCAGCGCCTTGCGCTTGCGCAGCACCTCCTGGACATGCCACGAAATCGCCTCGCCCTCACGATCGGGGTCGGTCGCGAGGATCAGCGTGTCGGCGCCCTTCGCCTCGTCGCTGATCGCCTTCAGCCGCGGCGCCTTGTCGGCATAGGTCTCCCATTCCATGGCGAAGCCCGCGTCGGGATCGACCGACCCATCCCTGGGCGGTAGATCGCGCACATGGCCATAGGAGGCGAGCACGCGGTGGCCCGGCCCGAGATATTTCTCGATGGTCTTGGCCTTGGCGGGGGATTCGACGACGACGAGCTTCATGATGGAAAGACGGTATCCCTTACGTGTACGCGCGAGGGTGGAAGCGCGGCGGGCGATCCGTCAAGCCGCATAGCGCGCGGCGATGACGATACGGCGTCGCGCAGGGAACGCGCGGGAAACGCGAGGGGACCCCGCTCAAACCAGGCTCACGCGCCCGCCCGCATGCCGCTCGAGCCGCCCCGCCAGCTCGAGTTCGAGCAGCACGACCTGGACCACCGACGGCGCCAGCCCGGCCAGCCGGATCAGCTCGTCGACCGGCACCGCGCTCGGCCCGAGCAGCGCGGTTACCGTGGCGCGCTCGGCGTCGCTGGCGTCGGTCGGGCGATCCGAACGATAGTCGCGCACCGGCGCCTCGACGCGGCCGAGCGCGAACGGGCGCAGCGTCTCGACCACGTCGGCGCCCGACTGGACGAGCGTGGCGCCGTCGCGGATGAGCTGGTTGCACCCCTGCGCGCGCGGATCGAGCGGCGAGCCCGGCACCGCCATCACCTCGCGCCCGAACTCGGCCGCCAGCCGCGCGGTAATGAGCGAGCCCGAGCGCGGCGCCGCCTCGACCACCACGCTGCCATGCGCCAGGCCCGCGATGATGCGGTTGCGGTACGGAAAGTGGCGCGCCTTGGGCTCGACCCCCGGCGGCTGCTCGGCGATCAGCAGCCCGCGCCGCGCGATCGTGCGCTGGAGCGCCTCGTTCTGGGGCGGATACAACACGTCCATACCGCCCGCGATCACGCCGATCGTGCCGCCTGCGATCGAGCCTTCGTGCGCGGCGGTGTCGATCCCGCGCGCGAGCCCGGAGACGACCACCAGCCCCTCCTCCGCCAGCTCGTGCGCGAGCTGGCGGGCGAAGCGGATCGCCGCGGCCGATGCATTGCGCGCGCCGACCACCGCCACCGCGCGCCGATCGAGCAAGGCGGCGTCGCCCGCCACGATCAGCGCCGGGGGCGCGTTCTCGACCTCCGCCAGCAGCGGCGGATAGGCATCGCGGCCGAGGATGAGGTAGCGGCCGCCGAGTGCGGCCACCGCTTCGGCCTCGCGCTCGATCTCGGCCGGCGGCGGCAGGCGCGGAGGCGCCCCGCCGCCACGGCGCGCGAGATCGGGAATCGCGGCGATCGCGGCCTGCGGCGTGCCGAAGCGATGCAGCAGCTGGAAATAGGTGATTGGCCCGATCGAGCGCGTGCGGATCAGCCGCAGGCGCGCGATCGCGTCGACATCGAGCATCGCGGCGTCAGGCAATTGTCCGCCGCCCGATGCGCGGCTCGGTCCCCTGCAGCAGGCGCTCGATATTCAGGCGGTGACGCCACAGCACGGTCAAGGCAAATGCGAGGAAGATCAGGCTGAGATCGGCTCGCCCGATAAAGGCCGCTACCACCGGCGCCACGATCGCCGCCGCCATTCCGCCCACCGAGGAGTAGCGCGAGAGCGCCGCCGCCGCCAGCCACACGACCAGCGCCGCGAGACCCGCCGGCCAGCACGACGCGAGCGCGATCCCGAGCAGGGTCGCCACGCCCTTGCCGCCGTTGAACCGCAGCCACACCGAAAAGACGTGCCCGTAAAAGGCGCCAACCGCCGCCATCGGCCCCAACCCCGGCGCGACCGCCTCTCCCGCGACCACCGCCAGCGCGCCCTTGCCCGCATCGAGTACCAAGGTCAGCACCGCCAGGCCCTTGCGCCCGGTGCGCAGCATGTTGGTGGCGCCGACATTGCCCGAGCCGATCGTGCGCGGATCGGGCGCCTGGCCGAGCCGCGCGACGATCACCCCGAACGGGACAGAGCCCAGCAGGTATCCGCCGAGCAACACCAAAGCGGGGAGCATCAAGCCGTCCACAAATCCCCCTCTCCCCTGGCGGAAAAATAGGGACGGCAGTGCGACAACGCAACTGATCTGCATCAGGCACGCCGAAGCGCGCCGGCCCGATTGGGCCGACGCGCCGGCAAAGCTTGATTGTGGGCTATCGATCAGACGTTGTTGATGGCGCCCTTGACGTTGCCCTTGGCCTTTTGGAGGTCGCCCTTGGCTTCCTGCGCATCGCCCTCGGCGCGGATGTCCGGCCGGTCGGCCGCGTCGCCGATCGCGCGCTTGGCCTTGCCGATCGCCTCGTTGGCCGCGCCCTTGGCCTTGTCCGTGAACTCGCCCATGATCGTTCTCCCGATCCACGCCAGCCCGATGCCGGCACCGAACAGTAAAACAGATCAAGCCGTGCGCGGGTTCCGCTCACTCCATCGCGACGGCATGCCCGGCATCGGGCGCGGACGGCTGCGCGCCCTTGAGCAGCAGCACGAGCGGGGTGGCGACGATGGTGAGCCAGAACATCACGGTGAACGCGTCGATATAGGCGATCATGCCCGCCTGGCGCGTGATCTCGCCGTTGACCATCGCGGTGACGATGGCCGCGGCGCCGCCGATCGAGCCCTCCGCCATCTGGCCGATCAACGGGATCGATTGCGTGGTGACATGCTGCACCAAATCCGCATGCGAGACCTGGACCTGGCGTGCGATCAACGTCGCCATCAGCGAGATCGCGATCGATGCGCTCATGCTGCGCGACAGGCTGTAGAGGCCCGCGCCCTGCGTGCGGTAGCGCGCATCGAGCGTGCCGAACGCCATCAGGTTGAGCGGCAGGAACACGAAGCCGAAGCCGAACCCCTGGACGACGCCGCTGCTCATCACCGTCCAGCCTCCCATGTCCGGCGCGAAGCCCATCATCATGCGCATCGACACCGCGGTCAGCGCCATGCCGAACAGGATCAGCAAGCGCCGGTCGATCACCTGCGCCAGCTTGCCGCCCATCAGCATCGCGACCGCCATCGCCACCCCGCGCGGCGCGGTCACCAGGCCCGCGCCGTAGGCATCGTAGCCCATCGCGCCCTGGAGGAGCTGCGGGGTGAGCGCCGAGGACGCCATGATCAGCCCCATCACCATCAGCACGAACACGCTAGACACGACCAGATTGCGATCGCGGAACAGCGCGCCGGGCATCAGCGGATCGGGATCGCTCAGCGTGTGGATCACGAACGCCCAGCCCGCGCTGATCGCCAGCCCCGCCTCGACCAGCGTCTCGACCGACTGGAACCAGTCGTTCTGCTGTCCGCGATCGAGCATCAGCTGGAACGCGCCGATCGCCACCAGCATCAGCACGAACCCGGTGAGATCGAAGCGGCTCGCGCGTGACACGCCGCGCGGCATGAAGATCAGCAGCCCGGCGAGCGCGACCGCGCCGATCGGCACGTTGATCATGAACACCCAGCGCCAGTCGAACGTGTCGGTCAGCCATCCGCCGAGCACCGGGCCGAGCACGGGGGCGACCATCACCGCGAGGCCCCACATCATCATCGCCTGCGCGTGGCGCGACTTGGGATTGATATCGAGCATCAGCGCCTGGCCCGCCGGGATGATGAACGCGCCGAACGTGCCCTGGAGCAGCCGCGCGCCGACGATCATCGGCAGCGACACCGAGACGGCGCACAAGGCCGAGGCACCGGTAAAGCCCGTGACGGTCATGATCAGCAGCGCGCGGCGGCCAAGCCGGTCGGACAGCCAGCCGGTGACCGGCGTCGCGACCGCCGCGGCGACGATGTACGAGGTCAGCACCCAGCTGATCGTATCGGGCGCGGCGCCGAGCGCGCCCTGCATGTGCGGCAGCGCCACGTTGGCGATCGTCTGGTCGAGCACCTGCATCACCGTGACGCAGATCACGAGCGTCATCAGCATTGTGCGGCGGAGCGGGTCCACCGGCAGCAGCGCGACATCGTCGGACGGGACCGTGGCAGGAGACGAAGCCATGCAGGCGATATAGGCGCGTGCGCGACGGACGCCACCGGGGGGAGCCCGCATAAACGAAAAAGGGCGGACCGCCGGACCGCCCTTTCGCCATCAGTCAAAGCGGGTCACATCCCGCCCAACGCGTCAGAACCCGGCATATGCCTCGTTGCCGACGAACCCCATCTTGGTGACGTTCGCGCGCTTGGTGACCGCCAGCACCTCGTCCACGATCTCGTAGCGGGCATTGGGATCGGGGCGCAGGTGAAGCTCGGGCACCGGATTCATCGTCTGCGTCTGGTCGAGATACTGGCGCAGCACGATCAGGTTGATCGGCGAGCCGTTCCACAGGATCTGGTTACGGGTATCGACCGAGACCTCGTTCTTCACGGGCAGGATCGGCGGCGGCGGCTGGTTCGGCTGGTTCTGCGGCAGATCGAGCTTCACCGCATGCGTCTGCACCGGGATCGTGATGATGAACATGATGAGCAGCACGAGCAGGACGTCGATCAGCGGCGTCATGTTCATGTCGACCATCGGCTCGCCCTCACCGGCGCTGCCTGCACTCATTGCCATAACGGCGTACTCCTGAAGGGTCTATTCTTCGACGACGTGGTAGCTGCCCGGATCGGGCTGCGAAATGAAGCCCACCCGCGCGAACCCCGCGCGCGCGACGTTGGTCATCGCACCGCCGACGCACCGCCATGGCGTGTCGATATCGCTGCGGATGTGGACCTCGGGCAGCTCGAGCCCGGGCGCGGTCGGACCGCCCTGCTTGTCGATTTCGAACTTGAGCTTGCTGACCGAGCGGTCGAGCAGCTCCTGCGCGTTGACCTTGGTCTGGCCCCAATAGACCTCGCACGCGCCCGATTTGGCCGCCTTGACCGACAGCACCACATTCTCCGGCTTGCTCGTGGTGGCTTCGTACACGACCTTGGGAAGGCGCACCGGAACCGTCTGGATCACCACCGGAACCGTGATCAGGAAGATGATGAGGAGCACCAGCATGACGTCGACGAGCGGCGTCGTGTTGATGTCCGACATGGGAGCATCGGCCTCGGCGGGAGCGCCACTCATTGCCATACGAGGGAAATCCTATTGGTGTTCACGAGAATGCGGTCACGCCGCGCTTCGGCGGATCGCCGGCGGGCGGACCGATCGGCCGCCCGCCGATGATATTTCACGGCTTGGGATTGATCGCGGCCGATCCGGTCTTGAGCGGCGGCGTCGGCGCGGTCTTGACCGCGACGAGCTGCGGCTTCACCGCGCCGTTCGACACCATGTAACCGTGCAGATCGTTCGAGAAGACGCCGAGCTGCTCGGACACGACCTTGTTGCGCCGCACGAGCCAATTGTAACCGAGCACCGCCGGCACCGCGACGACCAGGCCGAGCGCGGTCATAATCAGCGCCTCGCCGACCGGGCCCGCGACCGCGTCGATCGACGCCTGACCTGCGGCACCGATCTTGATCAGCGCGCGATAGATGCCGATCACGGTGCCGAACAGGCCGACGAACGGAGCGGTCGAGCCGACCGTCGCCAACACCGCCAAGCCGTTGCCGAGCTTCGAGTTGATCGCCGCCTGGCTGCGGTTGAGCGAGCCGAGCAGCCACTCATGCTGGTCGACCGGATCGATCAGCTTGGTGTGCTGGTCCTGCGCGAGCAGGCCGTCGTCGACGATCTGGCGATAGGCCGAGTTCTTCTCGAGCTTGC
>CAXUGZ010000096.1:4864-6386 GCA_964250685.1 uncultured Sphingomonadaceae bacterium | reverse complement strand
GCTTCGCACGATCGGGGTGGTGGCGCGTGCCGACGCTTATTGATGAGGGTCGCTGGGTCACGAGGCGCAACCAAATAGATCTATACCTGACCGACACAGGCGCGAAGCTCGCGCTCGAAGTCATCGAGGATGCGGCTCTTGCTCCATCGCGCTTCGGCGCGCTGTCTTGCCGCTCGACCGAGCGTGTGACGAAGCGCGTCGTCGTCGAGGAGCCGCGCAATGGCGGCGGCGAAGGCGGGAGCATCCTCCGGCTCGGTGACGAGGCCGACGCCGTCCACCTCGTGCGCGAGGCCCGATCCCGGCGGCGCGGTGGCGATCACCGGGCGCCCCGATGCGAGCATGTTGGTAAGCTTGGACGGCAGGACGAAGTCGGCCGCGCCGGCGATCTGCGGCAGCAGGTGGACGCTGGCCAGACCGAGCAGATCGGACAGCCGGTCCAGCGGCTGAAGATCAAAGAAGCGGATATTGTCGCATTCGCGCGCGGCGGCGACCAGGCGCTCGCGATTCGGCCCCTCGCCGCAGATGGCGAACATCAGGTCGCGGCGTGCCGCGAGCAGGCGCGCGGCCTTGACGATGATCTCGATGCCCTGCTTGTTGGCGATGTTTCCCGAATAGAGGGCAACATGGGGCCGATCGATCCCCCATTCCGCGCGGAAGGGGGAGAGGCGATCGAGCGGGACGACGTGGTCGATGCTCGCCCAATTGCGGAACTCGACCACCTTTTCCGGTTCGATCCCGCGCTGAACCAGCTTGGCGCACATCTGCGGAGAGATCGTGCTGATCCGCGCCGCCTTGAGGCTCGCCGTCTCGAGCGCGAGCGCGGAACGGGCGAGAAGGCCCTTGTCCGACAGCAAGCCCGTGGCGAACGCGGCCTCCACCTCGAAATCCTGAACGTGGAGCCAGAGCTTGGCGCCGAAGGCACGGGCGGTGGTTCGGGCGGCAAATGTCGAGATCAGCGAGGGCGCGATCCCGATCACGACGTCCGGCCGCGTCCGCCTCGCTTCCGCCAGCATCACCGGCTGCGCCCGCGCGGCGAAGCTGGCGTGGTGCAGCAATCTGCGCCGGCCGTTCGGCACCGCGGGCACGTAGATGGGCACGCGCACCACGCGTACGCCGTCTTCCATCGACCGCCGCACGCCGCCGCCCGTGAACGCCGGATCCACCTTCCACGCCGGATAATAAGGCTTGCCGCAGACCACCGCGACGTGATGCCCCGCCGCCGCCAGCGCGGTCGCCATACCGGCCGTGTAAGGCCCGATACCGACCCGCTCGGGCGTATAGTTGAGGCCGAGGATGAGGACGTTCACGGCCGGGCCGAACCACCCTTTCCTGGATCGCCATAGGTCCGATAGACGCCTTCGATCCCTTCGCGCAGGCCGATGCGCGGCGACCAGCCAAGCGCGCGCAGCTTCTCGGCCGCCATCAGCTTGCGCGGGGTCCCGTCCGGCTTCGTCAGATCGTGCGTGATCTCCCCGGTATAGCCCACGACTTCGCAGACGAGCCGCGCGAGCTCGACGATCGC
>CAXUGZ010000096.1:4356-4831 GCA_964250685.1 uncultured Sphingomonadaceae bacterium | reverse complement strand
AGACGCAGGCATCGGCGAGATCGTCGACATGGAGGAACTCGCGGCGGGGCGTACCCGTCCCCCAGATCTCGATCGACGGCGCCCGCGCGAGCTTCGCCTCATGCGCCTTGCGGATCAATGCGGGCAGCACGTGGCTGGACGAGAGATCGAAATTGTCGCCCGGGCCGTACAGGTTGGTCGGCATGGCCGAGATGAAGTCGCGGCCATGCTGGCCGCGATAGGCCTGGGCGAGCTTTATGCCCGCGATCTTGGCGACCGCATACCATTCGTTGGTGGGTTCCAGCGGACCGGTGAGCAGCGCATCCTCGGTGATCGGCTGCGCCGCCAGCTTGGGATAGATGCAGGAGGAGCCGAGGAACATCAGCTTGGCGACCTCGCTCCGGTGAGCCGCCTCGATGATATTAGCCTCGATCATCAGATTGTCGTAGAGGAAGTCGGCCGGCAGGCTCGCATTGGCGAGGATGCCCCCCACCTT
>CAXUGZ010000096.1:1390-4346 GCA_964250685.1 uncultured Sphingomonadaceae bacterium | reverse complement strand
CAGAAACACCACGTCCGGCCGGTTCGCGTCGAACCAGGCGCGTACCGCCGCCTGATCCTTAAGGTCGGCCTCGCTGCGCGACGCGGTCAGTATCGTACAGTGTTCGCCCTGCAACCGCCGGACGATCGCCGACCCGACCATGCCGCGATGACCGGCGACGAAGACCCGGCGGCCGTCGAGGCGGAACGGCTCGCCCCGGAGCATGGCTCAAGCGCCCTTGGAGATCGGCGCGTCGCGCATGACCTCAAGATCGGCCAGGACCATCTCGCGCGCGAGTTCGCGCACGGGCGTATCATGCGTCCAGCCGAGCCGCTGCTTGGCTTTGGCGGGATCGCCGATCAGGAGGTCGACCTCGGTCGGGCGGAAGTAGCGCGGATCGACCTCGACCAGGCATTCGCCCGACCGCATGCAATATCCTTTCTCGTCGGCGCCTTGCCCTTCCCAGCGAAGCTGGATCCCGACATCCTCGAACGCCCATTCGACAAAGGTCCTGACCGAGGTCGTCGCGCCGGTGGCGAGCACGTAATCGTCGGGCTCGTCCTGTTGGAGCATCAGCCACATGCCGCGCACATATTCGCGCGCATGTCCCCAATCGCGCTTCGCATCGAGGTTGCCGAGCCAAAGCTTCTCCTGGCGCTTGAGCTTGATCGCGGCGGCCGCCCGCGTGATCTTGCGGGTGACGAAGGTCTCGCCGCGCAGCGGACTTTCATGGTTGAACAGGATGCCGTTCGACGCATGCATCCCATAGGCTTCGCGGTAGTTCACCACGATCCAATAGCCATAGAGCTTGGCCACGCCGTAAGGCGAGCGCGGGTAGAATGGGGTGGTTTCCCGCTGCGGCACCTCCTGAACCAGACCGTAGAGTTCGGAAGTGGACGCCTGGTAGAAGCGGCAGAGTTGCTCCATGCCGAGGATGCGGATCGCCTCCAGCAGGCGGAGCGTTCCGATCGCGTCGGAATTCGCGGTATATTCCGGCGTCTCGAAGCTGACGGCGACGTGGCTCTGCGCCGCGAGGTTGTAGATCTCGGTGGGCCGCGTCTGCTGGACGATGCGTATCAGGTTCGTCGAATCGGTAAGGTCGCCATAGTGCAGATGGAAGCGCGCGCCGTCGACATGGGGATCCTGGTAAATTCCTTCGATCCGCCCCGTGTTGAAGGACGACGACCGGCGCTTCAGCCCATGGACCTCATACCCCTTCGAGAGCAGGAGCTCGGAAAGGTAGGCTCCGTCCTGCCCTGTGGCACCCGTAATCAGCGCAACCTTGCGATCAGTCACAGCATTCCCCCAGCTGCCCTGACTCTCCGGATAGTCGGGCACGGACGGAGGGAGCAAGCGGGATTCGCTTCACGCGCAAATAGATAGGAATCACGCGATCATGATCTGGCGACGATGAAGGTCGATCCAGCCTAGAACGCCTTGGCCGCCGGCGAGACGATCGAGCCACCGGCGGGGCCGAGCTGGTGCACCGCCAGCGCGCGATCGGCGACGTGGCCATGCGCGAAGCGGAACGCGCCGTCGACGCCCGCGAAGCCGCCCGCGTCGTCCAGCCGATCGACCGGGAAGCGATCGCCCGGCTGCCAGTCGCGCGCGATGCGCACCGCGAGCAGCACCGCGTCGTAGCCGAGGCTCGCCAGCCGGTAGGGCGTGCGGCCGTAGCGAGCGCGGTAGCGCTCCGCCATCTGACGGAACATCGCATCGTCCACGCTCGCGAACCACGCCCCCGCCATCGCCGGCGCGGCGTTGAGCCCCGGCTCGGCATTCCACAATTCGGGGCCGAGCAGGCGCACCCCCGCCCCGCCCTGCTTGCGCACCAGCGGCACGGCGGAGACCGCGATGCGCCCGCTGTCCGCGATCAGCAGCGCGTCGTAACGCTGCTTCGACAGCTTCGCCACCGCGCCTGCGATCGACCTGGGCGAGCGGTCGTAGCTCTCCATCGCCACCACGCTGCCGCCCGCCGCGTTGGCGGTGCGGATCAGCACATTGGCCGCGGCCTGGCCATATTGGCCCTGCGGGATCAGCCCGGCGAAGCGGCTGATCCCCCGGCTGCGCGCATAGCGCACCACGCGCTCGATCGACTGCGCGGGCGAGAAGCCGAGCAGCCACACGCCGTCGCCCGAAACGCCGGCATCGTTCGAAAAGGAGATCACGGGCACGCGCGCGGCGGCGGCGCTTGCCTCGACCGCGCGCACGTCCGCGGCCAGCAAGGGCCCCAGGAAGAGCTGGTTGCCGTCCGCCAGCGCCCTGGCGGCGGCGGCGGCGGCGCCGGGGCCGGTATCGTAATTGGTGATGCGCAGGTCCCTCCCGCCGGTGTCGGCGAGCGCCAGCGCGGCGGCATTGGCGATCGACTGGCCCACCGCCGCATTGGGTCCGCTCAAAGGCACGAGCAGCGCGATGCGATGGCGCGCGCGATCCTCGGGCAGCGCGCCGGGGGGCAGCGCCTGCTCCGACGGCGGCGGCGGCGCGACGCGCGCGGGCGGGGGCGCACCCCGCGGCACGACGGTGGAGCAGGCGCCGAGCAGCAGGGCGAGGCAGATCGCCATCGCGCGCTTCGGCCACAGGCGCGATTGCCGCGCGGCCCCCGGCTCTGCCATGCTGTGCATTATGTCCCTCTCCACGCCCCAAGGCGAGTGCCTGCCGCCGGGCCTCTACATCGTCGCGACCCCGATCGGCAACTTGTCCGACCTGTCGCCGCGCGCGGCCGACATCCTGGCGCGCGCCGACGCGATCGCGGTGGAGGACAGCCGCGTCACCGCCCGATTGCTCGCGCATATCGGCAGCAGGGGACGGATGGTGCCGTATCACGATCACAATGCCGATCGCGTGCGGCCGGGGCTGGTGGCGCGGCTCGGCGGCGAGGCGATCGCGCTGGTGTCGGACGCGGGCACGCCGCTCATTTCCGACCCAGGCTTCAAATTGGTGCGCGAGGCGCGCGCGGCGGGGCATTCGGTCGTGACGA
>CAXUGZ010000096.1:0-1380 GCA_964250685.1 uncultured Sphingomonadaceae bacterium | reverse complement strand
CTGCGCCGCGATCGCCGCGCTGACGCTCGCCGGCCTGCCCACCGACCGCTTCCTGTTCACCGGCTTCCTACCTTCCAAGGCGAAGGCGCGGGCCGAGGCGATCGCCGAGGTCGCGGGGGTGCGCGCGACGCTCGTACTCTACGAATCGGGGCCGCGCCTCGCCGCCACTCTGGCCGCGCTCGCCGAGGGTTTGGGCGAGCGCGAGGCGGCGGTGGCGCGCGAGATCAGCAAGCGCTACGAGGAATGCGTCACCGGCAGCCTCTCCGGCCTTGCGACGCGCTATGCCGAGGCGCCCCCCAAAGGCGAGATCGTGATCGTGGTCGCGCCGCCCGGCGAACCCGTACCCGCCAGTTCCCACGACGCCGAAACACTGCTCGCCGAGGCGCTCGAGCGCCTGCCGCCCACGCGCGCGGCGAGCGAGGTGGCCAAGGCGACCGGGCTGCCGCGACGCGACCTCTATGCGCGCGCGCTGGCGATGAAGGACGCGCCGTGACGCGCGACCGGCGCCGCGCCGAGCAAGCGGGCCGGATCGGCGAGACGGCGGCGGCGTGGTGGCTGCGCCTCAAGGGCTGGCGCATCCTCGCGCGGCGCGTGCGCACGCCTGCGGGCGAGGTCGACCTGGTCGCGCGGCGCGGCACGCTGGTCGCATTCGTCGAGGTCAAGCGCCGCGCCACCGCCGCCGAGCTCGACTTCGCGATCGACCGCCGCCGCCTCGCGCGCGTCGCCGCCGCGGCCGAATTCCTCGCCCCCCGCTTCCTCGAGGCGGGCGACGACATGCGCGTCGACGTCGTGCTGATCGCGCCCGGCCGCGCGCTGCGCCATATCGAGAACGCGTGGATCGGGTGACAGGGCGAAGCGCGGCTTCTATCACCCGTTCGCCCTGAGCTTGTCGAAGGGCCGCCCTTTCTTCAACAGCGGTGAAGTACGGGGCTTCGACAAGCTCAGCCCGAACGGTGGAGAAGCACATGGGCTTGCGCGTCGCCGTCCAGATGGACCCGCTCGAAGCGGTCAACATCGCGGGAGATTCGACCTTCGCGCTGATGCTGGCGGCGCAGGCGCGCGGGCATAAACTGTGGCACTATGCGGCGGGCGACCTATCCTTTCGCGACGGCCGGCTGACCGCGCCCGCGCGCGCCGTCAGCGTGCAGCGCGTCGCGGGCGACCATCACCGCTTCGAGGGCGTCGGCACGATCGACCTCGGCCGGGACGTGGATGTCGTGCTGATGCGGCAGGACCCGCCGTTCGATCTCGCCTACATCACCGCGACCCACCTGCTCGAGCGCATCCAGCCGGGCACCCTGGTGGTCAACGATCCCGCGGCGGTGCGCAACGCGCCCGAGAAGCTGTTCGTGCTCGATTTCGCCGAGTTCATGCCGCCGA
>CAXUGZ010000095.1:0-6387 GCA_964250685.1 uncultured Sphingomonadaceae bacterium | reverse complement strand
GCGCGACACCTGCGCCACCTGATAGTCGATCATGGTGAGCGCCTTGCCGTCGCCCACGATCAGCAGGGGCACGCCCTTCTCGTACTGGAAACGGATGCGGCCGGGGCGCTTGAGCGTGAGCGTGCCCGCGACCGTCTTGCCGTTGCGGTCGGTCTGCGTGAAATCGGCGGTCATCGTCGCGACCGCGCGCAGATGCGCCTGGACCTGCGCCAGATCGGCGCCGGGCGCCGCCAGGGCGGGCGCGGCGAGAAACAAGGCGGCGACGGCCACACGAAACGACATTGCTTGGCTCCTATGGGCCGCCGGTGGCAGCCGTGGCTTGAACTCGCCCTGAACTGCCTCCATTCGTCAGGCGGGCGGCCTCTTCCTCGCTCGTGGCGGCCTTTTCGCCAGAGCGCGTTCGTGCGCGCGGCCGATCATCTCGCGCACCAGCGCCTCGTCGGAGCCGGCGTAGCGCACCAGCACCGCCGGATAGCCAGCATAATGCGGCGTCTGCCAGAAGGTCGCGGGATGCGTCTCCATCAGCATGTCGATCAGAGACGGATCGAGGTGGAGGACGAAGCTGGTGTCCGGCTCGTGCCCGACGTTGAGAAAGGCGTTGCCGTTCGCCTTGACCGCCGGCTGGCCATAATGCGTGGAGAGCTCGGCGTCGGGCAGCGCCAGCGCGTGCGCGACCGCCTCGTCCCAGATCATTCTCCGCGCTCCTCGCGCAGCTTGCGCCAATAAGCGAGCCGCTCGGCGATCTTCGCCTCGAAGCCGCGCGGGGTGGGCGTGTAGAAGGTCTGCGGGGTCATCTCCTCCGGCCAGTAATCCTCGCCCGAGAACGCCTCCTCGGCATCGTGGTCGTACACATAGCCCTTGGCGTAGCCGATCGAGCGCATCAGCCGGGTGGGCGCGCCGAGGATCGACTTGGGCGGCATCAGCGATCCGGTTTCCTTCGCCGAGCGCCACGCCGCTTTCTGCGCGACATAGCCCGCGTTCGATTTGGGCGCGGTGGCGAGGTAGAGGCACGCATTGGCGATCGCCAGCTCGCCCTCGGGCGAGCCCAGGAAATCGTAGCTGTCCTTGGCGGCGATGCACTGCACCAACGCCTGCGGATCGGCGAGGCCGATATCCTCGCTCGCCATCCGCACCATCCGGCGCAACAGGTAGAGCGGTTCCTCCCCCGCGGTCAGCATGCGCGCCAGATAATAGAGCGCCGCCTGCGGGTCCGATCCGCGCACCGCCTTATGCAGCGCCGAGATGAGGTTGTAATGCCCGTCGCGGTCCTTGTCGTACACCGCCACGCGGCGGTGGAGGAGCTGCGCCAGTGCCGCCGGATCGAGCGGTGCGGGCAGATCGACCGAGAACAGGGTCTCGGCCTGGTTGAGCAGGAAGCGCCCGTCGCCGTCGGCGCTCGCCACCAGCGCGTCGCGCGCGGGCGGGGTGAGCGGCAGCGCGCGCGCCTCGACCGCCTCGGCGCGGTCGAGCAAAGCGCATAATGCGCGCGTGTCGAGCCGGTTGAGGATCAGCACCTGCGCGCGGCTGAGCAACGCGGCATTGAGCTCGAATGACGGGTTCTCCGTGGTCGCGCCGACCAGCACGACGGTGCCGTCCTCGACATAGGGCAGGAAGCCGTCCTGCTGCGCGCGGTTGAAGCGGTGGATCTCGTCCACGAACAGCAGCGTGCGCTTGCCCATCCGCGCATGCTCGCGCGCCTCGGCGAACGCCTTCTTGAGGTCCGCCACGCCCGAGAACACCGCCGAGATGGCGACGAAGCGCAGCCCCACCGCATCGGCGAGCAGGCGCGCGATGCTGGTCTTGCCCGTGCCGGGCGGCCCCCACAGGATCATCGAGGAAAGCCGTCCCGCCGCCACCATCCGCCCGATCGCGCCCTCGGGTCCCGTGAGATGCTCCTGCCCGATCACCTCGGCGAGCGCGCGCGGGCGGATGCGATCGGCCAGCGGCGCATCGGCGGCGGGAGACGCCTCGGGCGCGGGATCGGCGGCGAAGAGATCGGCCATGGCGCCGATATAGGATGCGCGCGCCGATCGATCCACGGATGACGAAGGGGCTTGCATATTCGCCGTCAAGATATATCTTAGCAGCATAACGACTGATTGGAGAACGACTCATGTGGTTTAATGCACACCAACGCCGTCACGGCGGCGCGCGCGGCTTCGGCGGCGGACGTTTCGAGGGCGGCCTCGCCATGCGCGGCGGACGCGGCTTCGGCCGCGACGGCGAGGGCGGCGGACGCCGGCGGCTGTTCGACGGCGGCGAGCTACGACTCGTCCTGCTCGCCCTGCTCGAGGAGCAGCCGCGCCACGGCTACGACCTGATCCGCGAGATCGAGGAGCGCACCGGCGGCTCGTATGCTCCCAGCCCCGGCGTGGTCTATCCGACGCTGACGATGCTCGACGAGCTCGGCCAAATCGACGAGCTCAAGGAGGAGGGCGCGCGCAAACGCTTCGCCATCGCCGAAGCCGGCCGCGCGCATCTCGCCGAGCACCGCGAGCAGGCCGACGCGCTGCTTGCGCGCCTGTCGCAGCTCGGCGAGACCGAGAGCCGCACCGGCGCGGGTCCGGTCAGGCGCGCGATGATGGGCGTGCACATGGCGCTGCGCGACGCGCTCGCTTCGGGCAAGGGCCGCGACGACCTGGTCCACGACATCGCCGCGATCCTCGACGAGGCCGCGCGCCGGATCGAGCGCCTCGAGCGGTGACGCGCCTCGCGCTGCTGCGCCGGCGGCTGGGGATCGAACCCGCCGCCGGCGCGCTTCCACCCCAGCATAAAGGAGTGCCATCCATGACCCTCACCCAAGTCGCCAGCACGGCGCATGTGCCCACGGGCAGCGCCGGCAAATACCTTCAGCAGGTGTGCAAGCACTGGCAGCACAACCTCGCGGTCGAGTTCACCCCCGATCACGGCACGATCGTCTTCCCTCGCGATGCGCGCGGTGCGAACCATCCGGGCGACGCGCTGGTGACGTTCGACGCGCGCGCCGACGCGCTCGACGTCCATATCGCCGCCAGCTCGGCCGAACAGCTCGAGGGGCTCAAGGGCGCGGTCGCGCGCCATGTCGATCGCTTCGCTTTCCGTGAGGCGCCGCTGCCGTTCGACTGGCACGACGGCTGAGTCCCGCGCGCCAAAGGCTTTGTGCGCGGCGGCGCCCGCCGCTAGGTTCGCCGCCGGCGCGCGGGAGAACATCATGGCGGCGGGACACAGCGCGGGCGTGCTGCTCTACCGCCGCTCGGGCGGGGAGCCGGAGGTGCTGCTGGTTCATCCCGGCGGCCCGTTCTGGCGCAACCGCGACGCGGGCGCGTGGCAGATCCCCAAGGGCGGGATCGAGCCGGGCGAGGCGCCGTTGGAGGCCGCGCGGCGCGAAGCCGAGGAGGAGCTGGGGATCGCGCTCGACGGCACCCCCTGGCCGCTCGCGCGCATCCGCCAAACGGGCGGCAAATGGGTCGACGCCTATGCGCTCGAGCAGGATCTCGACTGCGCGCAGGTGGCGAGCAACCTGTTCGAGCTCGAATGGCCACCGCGCTCGGGCGCGCTCCAATCCTTCCCCGAGGTCGACCGCGCCGCCTGGTTCACCTTCGCGGCCGCGCGGGCGATGATCCTGCCGAGCCAGTCGCCTTTGCTCGACGCGCTCGAACGGGCACTGGCGGGGGGTTAGGATCGCTTCACGCAGGTATCCAGGATGCGCGTCAGCGGACGGCGCAGCAGCATCGCGATCGCCCCGCCCGCCGCCGCGATCCCCGCATGCAGGAACCAGAAGTCCGCCGGGCCCATCCGCTCGTAGAGGCCGCCGATCCAGCCGATCAGCAGGTTTCCGACGAACAGCGATAGGAACGCGGTGCCCATCATCGTCGCGTTGACCCGCGCGGGCGCGGCGCGCGAGATCAACGCGAGCAAGGTCGGCCAGTAATAGAGGAAGGCGATGCCGAGCAGCACGTCGTAGACGATCGGCCAGATCGCCGACACGCGCCCGCCGGGCAGGCAGGCGAGCGCCAGCAGCACGTTCGCCGCCGCCGCGATCCACGCGCCCTCGGCGATCAGCACGATCTCGCCGCGCCGGCGCGACCGGCGCTCCTGCCACCGCCACAGCGCGAACAGGGGCGGCACGAAGGCGATGCTCGCCGCCGGATCGATCGAGTTGAACCATGCCACCGGCACCTTGAAGCCGAGCAGGTCGAGATCGACCGAGGCGTCGATCCACACGAGCGCGATGTTCGAATTCTGATAATAAGCGATCGACTGGAAGATCGTGACCGCGATCACCAGCGCCAGCGCGCCGATCACGCTCCAGTCGCGCCGGTCGAGCGGCGCGGTCGCCACGGCGGCGCGGCGCGCGGTCGCCTGCTCGGGCAGCAGCCGGTATCCGGCCGCGTAGGTCGCCAGGCCGAGCAGCATCAGCACGCCCGCGATCCCGAAGCCCATGTGCCAGCCGTAGCGCGTGGCGAGATAGCCGATCAGCAGCGGCCCGCAGATCGCGCCGACGTTGATGCCGATCGAGAAGATCGCGAAGCCGCGCGTCCGCCCTTCCGCGTCGCCCAGCGGATAGAGCGTGCCGACCTGTGCCGAGATATTGCCCTTGAGCAAGCCGCAGCCGGTGATGAGCAGCAGCAAGGCGAGCAGGAACGAGGCGTCGAACGCCATCGCGATGTGGCCGCCGCTCATCAGCAGCGCGCCGATCATCACCGCGCGCCGCCTGCCGATGAAGCGATCGGCGAACCAGCCGCCGAACACGGGCGTGAAATAGACGAAGCCGGTGTAGAGCCCATAGACCTGCGAGGCGAGCGCGAGTCGCGACATCGGCCCGAACACCGCCTCGAGCCCGCCGCGAACCGTGGCGAACCCGGCGATTCCCTCGATCCGGCCGGGCAGGAACAGCGCCTGGCTCATGTAGAGCACGAGGATGGCCGTCATGCCGTAATAGGAGAAGCGCTCCCACGCCTCGGTGAAGGCGAGGAAGGCGAGCGCGCGCGGCTGGCCGAGGAAGCCGCGATCCGCCCCCGCGGCGAGCAGCGGCGCGGCTTCGGACGGCGGATCGATCACGTCGCTGGTCATGTCGCCCCCCTGTGCCGGGTTTGAGGATACACGCTGCGCTGCTCCGCGCCACAACACGGTTCAGCAATGCGCAAGGCGGCATCCGCCTTATCGGGCGGACCCGCGATCGGAGGAAGACGTGATGGCGCGATCCCTGCTGGTCCTTGCCCTCGTCTCGGTCCTGGCGGCCGGTCCCGCGTGCGCGCAGGCGCCCGATCCGGGGGCAGCGACTCCTCCGGGGGACATGCCCCCGCCGCGCGGACGCCTGTTCATCAGCCCGATGGGCGAGCCGTTTCGCGGCAGCGTCGACGGCCGCGCGCCCGAGGAGGCGTGGTTCCAGGGGGTCGACAAGAACGGCGACGGCAAGCTCACCCTGGTCGAGTTCACCGTCGATGCGGTGCGGTTCTTCACCACGCTCGACGTGGATCACAATGGCGAGATCGGCCCCGAGGAGATCGACCGCTACGAGACCGTCGTCGCGCCCGAAATCCAGGTCGGCGCCGCGATGGACGGCGGCGGCGGCGGACGCGGCGGATCGCACGCGGGCGGAGGGCGGCGCGGCGGTGGCGGCGGTCGCGGCGGAGGAGGTCATGGCGGCGGCGGCCCCGGTGGCGGCGGTCGGGGGGGCGAGGATATGAGCAGCGATTCTTCCGATGACGGGGCATCGCACGCCCAGACCTATTCCGAGCCGCTGCGCGGCGCCGGCCGCTTCGGCTATCTCGCCGCGCCCGAGCCCGTCTCCTCGGCCGATGCCGATCTCAGCCGCTCGGTCTCGCGCGCCGAATTCGTCGACGCGGCAGCGCGGCGCTTCGCCTTGCTCGACGCCAACCACGACGGCGTGATCACGCGCGACGAACTGCCCAAGCTCGCGGGCGAAGGGGGCAACCGGCGCGGCCGCCGCCATGGCCCGTCTGCGGCGGCGGGCGAGACGCCGCCGCCGCGCTAGCGGGGTAGAAAAGTTTAGCCCGCCCCAAGCAAGCCTCGGTTGCCGCCAGCGCGCGGCGCGCCCATCTCGCTCATCATGGCGACGCTCCTCGATCCTCAGTCCCGCGGCAAGGTGATCCTGGTCGGCGCCGGCCCGGGCGATCCCGGCCTGCTGACCGTGCGCGCGGTCGAGGTGCTGCGCGAGGCCGACGTGGTGGTGCATGACGGGTTGATCGATGCGCGCGTGCTCGATCTCGCGCCGTCCTCCGCCCAGCGCATCTCGGTCGCCAAGCAACGCAGCCGCCACACGCTGCCGCAGGAGGCGATCAACGCGCTGATCGTCGCGCATGTGAAGGCGGGATCGGTGGTGGTGCGGCTGAAGGGCGGCGATCCGTTCGTGTTCGGGCGCGGCGGCGAGGAGGTCGAGGCGGT
>CAXUGZ010000094.1:0-6456 GCA_964250685.1 uncultured Sphingomonadaceae bacterium | reverse complement strand
GCTGATCGTCGACCTGATGTACGAGGGCGGCATCGCCAACATGCGCTACTCGATCAGCAACACCGCCGAATATGGCGACTATCACACCGGCCCGCGCATCATCACGCCCGAGACCAAGGCCGAGATGAAGCGCGTGCTCGCGGACATCCAGGGGGGCCGCTTCGTGCAGCGCTTCATGATGGACAACCGCATGGGCAATCCCGAGATGAAGGCCAGCCGCAAGCTCCAGGCCGAGCACCAGATCGAGAAGACCGGCGCCGAGTTGCGCGCGATGATGCCGTGGATCGCCAAGAACAAGCTGGTCGACAAGGCGAGGAACTGACGCCCCGCCCGACAAGGCATGCGCGCGGGTTGATCCATGCTAATGCCGGCGCCACCCCGCCCTCCGCCCCCGCGCGGGCGGGCAAGAAGGAGATATCGATGCGCTCTGCCTTGATCGGCCTCGCCCTGATCGCCGCGCCCGCCAACGCGCAGATGCCGAAGGAGGCGCCCGGCAAGCCCGATCCGTCGCGCGTCACCGCGGGCAGCTACACGGTCGAGACGACGCACACGCAGGTGCGCTTCGGCGTGCTGCACATGGGCTTCAACCCCTATTTCGGCACGTTCAGCCGGGCGTCCGGCACGCTCACGCTCGATCCCGCTCACCCGGCCGCGACCAGCGTCACGATCGAGGTGCCGATCGTCAGCGTGCAGACCCCGAGCGACAAGCTCACGAGCGAGCTCAAGAGCCCGCAATTCTTCGATGGCGCCAAATATCCGACGATGAAATTCGCCTCGGACACGGTGACGTTCAGCGGCACGCACGCCACGATCACGGGCCAGCTCACGCTGCACGGAGTGACCAGGCCGCTCACGCTCGAGGCGACGTTCGTCGGCGCGGGCAGCTTCATGGGCAAGAACCAGGTCGGCTTCACCGCCACCGGCACGCTCAACCGCAGCGACTTCGGGGTGACCTACGGCGTGCCGCTGGTGGCCGACACGGTCACGATCGACATCACCGCCGCCTTCCAGAAGGCCGCCGGCTAAGCGGGGCGAAACGATCTACACATGCGGAGACGATTCATGCCTGCCCTGACGCCGACCGACGCGACCACGATGCCGGACCGCGCCGGACTGCGCGTCGCCGCGCCGCTGGCGCGCTTCGTCGAGGAGCAAGCGTTGCCGGGGACGGGGATCGCGCCCGACGCCTTCTGGACGGGCATGGCCGCGATCTACGCGCGCTTCACGGCGCGCAACCGCGCGCTGCTCGCGACGCGCGACGCGCTCCAGGCGAAGATCGATGCGTGGCACGCGGGCCGCGCCGGCCAGCCGGTCGACGCCGCCGCCTACGAGGCGTTCCTGCGCGAGATCGGCTATCTGGTCGCAGAGCCCGCGCCCTTCACGGTCGACCCGGCCGGCGTCGATGACGAGGTCGCACGGATGGCCGGGCCGCAGCTGGTCGTTCCCGTGCTCAACGCGCGCTTCCTGCTCAACGCCGCCAATGCGCGCTGGGGGAGCCTGTACGACGCGCTCTACGGCACCGATGCGCTGCCCGGCGCCGCATCGGGCCCGGGCTATGATCCCGCCCGCGGCGCGCAGGTGATCGCGTGGGCGCGCGAGCTGCTCGATGCGGCGGTGCCGCTCGCGTCGGGATCGTGGGCGCACTTCGCCGGCGGCGAGCCGCGGCTCGCCGATCCCGCACAGCTGATCGGGCGCGACGGCGAGTCGATGCTGTTCCGCCACAACGGCCTGCATATCGAGGTGGTGATCGATCGCACGCACCCGATCGGCCGCGACGACCCGGCGGGGATCGCCGACGTCGTGCTCGAAGCCGCGCTGACGACGATCGTCGACCTGGAGGATTCGGTCGCCGCGGTCGATGCCGAGGACAAGGTGGCGGCCTATGCCAATTGGCTGGGGCTGATGAAGGGCGACCTCACCGCCAGCTTCGCCAAGGGCGGCGCGACGATTACGCGCGCGCTGGCACCCGACCGCCGCTACACCGCGCCCAATGGCGCGCCGCTGACGCTGCCCGGCCGCAGCCTGCTGTTCGTGCGCAACGTCGGGCACCTCATGACCAATCCCGCGGTGCGGCTCGCCGACGGCGGCGA
Organism: uncultured Sphingomonadaceae bacterium; assembly: GCA_964250685.1. Taxonomy (GTDB): domain Bacteria; phylum Pseudomonadota; class Alphaproteobacteria; order Sphingomonadales; family Sphingomonadaceae; genus Sphingomonas_I. The sequence goes on along the minus strand of CAXUGZ010000094.1, from coordinate 4,366 downwards.
AGCGCATGAGGGCATCCTCGACGGCATCATGACCAGCCTGATCGCGCTCCACGATCTGCGCCGCACGACCGGACCCGCCAACAGCCGCGCGGGATCGATCTATATCGTCAAGCCGAAGATGCACGGGCCGGACGAGGCGGCGTTCGCGAACGACCTGTTCGACGCGATCGAGGACCTGCTCGGCCTCGCGCGCCACACGATCAAGATCGGGGTGATGGACGAGGAGCGGCGCACCTCGGCCAATCTCGCCGCGTGCATCGCCGCCGTGCGCCACCGCATCGTGTTCATCAACACCGGCTTCCTCGATCGCACCGGCGACGAGATGCACACCTCGATGCGCGCGGGCGCGATGGTGCGCAAGAGCGAGATGAAGGCGTCCGATTGGATCGCGGCCTATGAGGACCGCAACGTCCAGATCGGGCTCGCCTGCGGCCTTGCGGGCAAGGCGCAGATCGGCAAGGGCATGTGGGCCGCGCCCGATCGCATGGCGGACATGCTCGCGCAGAAGATCGCCCATCCGCTGAGCGGCGCCTCGACCGCCTGGGTGCCGAGCCCGACCGCGGCGGTGCTCCACGCGACGCACTATCACCGGGTCGACGTGTTCGCACGCCAGGAGGAGCGCAAAGCGGAGGGCGTCGCGAGCCTCGACCGGCTGCTGACGATCCCGCTCGCGCGCGGCCATAATTGGTCGCCGCAGGAGGTGCGCGACGAACTCGACAACAACGCGCAGGGCATCCTCGGCTATGTCGTGCGGTGGATCGACCAGGGGGTCGGCTGCTCGAAGGTGCCCGACATCCACGATATCGGGCTGATGGAGGATCGCGCCACCCTGCGCATCTCCTCGCAGCACATGGCGAACTGGCTGCTCCACGGCGTCGCCAGCGCGGAGGAGGCCGACGCGGCGCTCAGCCGGATGGCGGCGAAGGTCGACGCGCAGAACGTAGGCGATCCGCTCTACCAGCCGATGGCGGGGCACGAGGACACCAGCCTCGCCTTCCAGGCGGCGCGCGCGCTGGTGTTCGAAGGAGCGGCGCAGCCGAACGGCTATACCGAGCCGCTGCTCCACCGGTTCAGGCAGGAGGCGAAGGGCCGGAGCGAGGTCCCCCCTATCTGACCTTGCCGTCGACCTGCGCCAGCCTGCGCGCCAGGCCCGCCGCGCCGCCGCTCGCCACGGTCGCCGCCAGGTCCGCGCGTTGGACCGCAAGCTGGCTGACGCCGCCGGAGATCACGTCCACGATCCGCCAGCCGCCCTCGCCCTGCTCCATGCGGTAGAGCAGGGCGTCGCTGCTGTGCCCGGAGGCGATCGTCAGCCGCACGATCCGGCTCGGCCCGCGCGCCGCCACCGCCGGATCGATCGTGAAACGCTCGCCGCCATAAGTGGAGAAGTTGCGCGCCAGTGCCACCGCCGAATGGCGCGTCAGCGCAGCGATCGCGGCCGCCCGGTCCCGCCCCGACGTGCTCGCCCACCCCGGCCCCACCACCAGCGCGGCGATCGCGGGCATGTCGTAATAATTGCGCACCAGCGGCTCGAAGCGCTCGATCCGCGCCGCCAGCGGCAGCTTCTGCTTCATGATCGCGATCACCGCATCGTCATACCCCGCCAGCCGCGCCGCCGCCGGATCGTCGGCGGCCAGAGCGGGTGCCGCAAGCGCGAAGGCGGCGGCGGCAAGGGGCAGCGGGGTGAGGCGCATCGGCATAGCTCTCCAGTTTCGTTCAGCCTCCATTCGGCGCCACGGCCGAATGAGACCTGAACGGGCGTCGCTGTTCGTTCGGCCGAGCGGCGACGTCTTCAGCAGGCATGGACGGCAAGGCGGGTGCTTTCGCAACTGCGAAGAGGCGGCTAAAGGATGACGATGACAGCCACGATCGACCCGCGCGCCGTGAGGCTGATCCTCGCCCAGCCGCGCGGCTTCTGCGCGGGGGTGGTGCGCGCGATCGATACCGTCGACCGCGCGCTCGATCGGGTCGGCGCGCCCGTCTATGTGCGCCACGAGATCGTCCACAACCGTCACGTGGTCGATACGCTCAAGGCCAAGGGCGCGATCTTCGTCGAGGAGCTGGACGAGGTGCCCGCCGGCGCCGCGACCGTGTTCAGCGCGCACGGCGTGTCGCGCGCGGTCGAGATGGCGGCGCGCGCGCGCGGTCTGCCCGTGCTCGACGCGACCTGTCCCCTGGTGAGCAAGGTGCATGCGCAGGGGCGGCGCTACGTCGCGTCGGGCCGCGCTTTGGTGCTGATCGGCCATGCCGGCCATCCCGAGGTGGAGGGCACGCTCGGCCAGATCGACGCGCCGATCCACCTCGTCGCCACGATCGAGGATGTCGCGCGGCTCGATCTCGGGGCTGACATGCCCGTCGCCTACATCACGCAGACGACGCTGTCGGTCGACGACACCGCGGCGGTGATCGACGCGCTCAAGGCGCGCTTCGCCGACGTGGTCGGGCCGGGCACGGCGGACATCTGCTATGCCACGCAGAACCGCCAGAACGCGGTGCGCGACCTGTGCGCGGAGGCCGACCTGCTGCTCGTGGTGGGCTCGGCCAACAGCTCGAACTCGAACCGTCTGCGCGAGATCGGGGTCGAAATGGGCAAGCCTTCCTATCTGGTCGCCGACGGATCGGCGATCGATCCGGCGTGGCTCGAGCACATCGCGACGGTCGGCCTGACCGCGGGCGCATCGGCACCCGAGGAGCTGGTGCAGAGCGTGATCGCCGCGATCGCCGCGCACCGCCCGGTCACGATCGAGACGCTGGCGGGGATCGAGGAGAAGATCCAGTTCCGCCTGCCGCCCGCGCTCAATCGCTTGCCGCAACGCGTCGAAGCGGCCTAGGGGGCGACGCATGGGCATTCCGTTGAATCAGGTGGCGCGCATCGGCGCCTATATCGTCGGCAAGCATCTGAGAGGCGTCGAGCGTTATCCGCTCGTGCTGATGCTCGAGCCGCTGTTCCGCTGCAATCTGGCGTGCAAGGGCTGCGGCAAGATCGATTATCCCGATTCGATCCTCAACCAGCGCCTGTCCTACGATCAATGCATGGCCGCGATCGACGAATGCGGCGCGCCGGTGGTGTCGATCGCGGGCGGCGAGCCCTTGCTGCACCGCGACATGCCCAAGATCGTGCGCGGCTTCCTCGATCGCAAGAAATACGTGATCCTGTGCACCAACGCGCTGCTGCTGAAGAAGAAGATCGACGCCTACACGCCGCATGACGGCTTCACCTGGTCGATCCACCTCGACGGCGATCAGGACATGCACGATCGGGCGGTCAGCCAGGACGGGGTGTACGACATCGCCGCCGACGCGATCCGCCTCGCCAAGTCGCGCGGTTTCCGCGTCTCGATCAACTGCACCCTGTTCCACGGCGCCGATCCGGAGCGCGTCGCGCGCTTCTTCGACGACGTGAAGGCGCTGGGGGTCGACGGCATCACCGTCTCGCCGGGCTACAGCTACGAACGCGCGCCCGATCAGGCGAGCTTCCTCAACCGCACGCGCACCAAGGAGCTGTTCCGCGGCATCCTGTCGCGCGGGCGCGGCGGCAAGAAATGGCCGTTCAGCCAGTCGACCCAGTTCCTGAGCTTCCTCGCGGGCAACGAAGCCTATGCCTGCACCCCCTGGGGCAACCCAACGCGCACCGTGTTCGGCTGGCAGAAGCCCTGCTATTTGCTCGGCGAGGGCTATGTCGACAGCTGGAAGGCGCTGATGGAGGGCACCGACTGGGACCAGTACGGCGTCGGCAATTACGAGAAGTGCCAGGACTGCATGGTCCATTCGGGCTTCGAGGCGACCGCGGTGCGCGACACGGTGCGCCACCCGATCAAGGCGGCGTTGGTGGCGCTGCGCGGCGTCAAGACCGACGGCCCGATGGCGGAGGATATCAGCCTGGAGAACCAGCGCCGCGCGAAGGACGTGTTCAGCCTCAACGTCGAAGCGCAGCTCGGGCAGATGAAGCAAGCGGGGAACCGGGTCGAGGTGCATTGAGGCGTTGTGGGGCTGGTTAGTCGATCCGATCATTCGATCTCGCCGCCCTCCGCCAAAGCCGATAGATCGCGCGCGCCGTGCACGATGCGCACGATTCGGACGCAATCGGGAAGGTCGCGGAAAAGGATCGTGTAGCGGCCGTGCGTGCCGCCGCGCAGGCCGGTGCTGATATGATCCCGCGCCGGGTAGCTCTGCGGTCGGTCGGCAATCTTGGCGGCGAGCGCTTCCAGTTCGGCGACAAAGCTTTCCGCCCTGCTCGGATTATCCCTCGCGATGTAGAGTCCGATAGCCGTCAGGTCAGCCCGCGCCGCCGGCGCGAATACCAGCGGCTTCCTCAACGCTCTGCGATCTCCGCGATACGCTGGCGCAATTCGGCAAACACCTCTTCAGC
>CAXUGZ010000093.1:0-6514 GCA_964250685.1 uncultured Sphingomonadaceae bacterium | reverse complement strand
ATGATCCTGTGCGACGAGGCGCACGGCATGGGCTTCTTCGGCGCGCACGGCCGCGGCGTGTACGAGGAGATGGGCGTCGAGGACGATATCGACTTCGTCGTCGGCACCTTCTCCAAGTCGGTTGGCACGGTCGGCGGCTTCTGCGTCTCGAACCATCCCGATTTCGAGGTGCTGCGGCTGGTGTGCCGGCCCTATGTGTTCACCGCGTCGCTGCCGCCCTCGGTGGTCGCCACCGCCGCCGCCTCGATCCGCAAGCTGATGCATGCGGGCGACAAGCGCGCGCATCTGTGGGCCAATTCGCGGCGGCTGCACCAGGGACTGCGCGACCTCGGCTACAGCATCGCCACCCCGACCGCGCAATCGGCGATCATCGCGGTGATGATGCCCGATCAGGCGACCACGGTCGCGTTGTGGCAGGCGCTGCTGGAGGGCGGGCTCTACGTCAACATGGCGCGCCCCCCCGCAACGCCCGCGGGCACCTACCTGCTGCGCTGCTCGCTCTGCGCCGAGCATTCGGACGCGCAGGTGGGGGAGATCCTCGCGATCTTCGCGGACGCGGGGCGCAAGGTCGGCTGCATCGGGTAGCCCATGATCCTCCCCTGCTTTCGCAGGGGAGGTGGCGGGCGAAGCCCGACGGAGGGGCTTCTTTCCCGCCGTCCAGGATACCCCTCCACCACCGCCTCCGGCGGTGGTCCCCCTCCCCAGCAAAAGCTGGGGAGGATTATCCCGCCCCGATCTGCGCGCGGTGGAGCAGTTTCTGGTCGGCCAGCACCAATGCCACCATCGCCTCCACCACCGGCGCGGCGCGGATGCCGACGCAGGGATCGTGGCGGCCGGTGGTGCGGATCTCCGCCGCCTCCCCCGCGCGGGTGATCGTCTCCGCCGGCGTCAGGATCGAGGAGGTGGGCTTGAGCGCGACGCGCACCACCACCGGCTGCCCGGTGGCGATGCCGCCGAGGATGCCGCCGGCATGATTGGCGAGGAAGACGGGGCGCCCGTCCGGGCCGGGCCGCATCGGGTCGGCGTTCGCCTCGCCGGTCAGGCGCGCCGCGGCGAAGCCGTCGCCGATCTCGACGCCCTTGACCGCGTTGATGCTCATGCACGCTGCCGCGAGCTCGGCGTCGAGCTTGGCGTAGAGCGGCGCGCCCCAGCCGGCGGGCACCCCCTCGGCGACGCACTCCACGATCGCGCCGACCGACGAGCCGGCGTTGCGCGCGGCGTCGACGATCCCCTCCCAGCGCGCCGCCGCGCCCGCATCGGGGCAGAAGAAGGGGTTGGCGTCGATCCGCGCGTCGTCGAACGCGGCGCGGTCGATCGCGTCGCCGCCGAGCTCGACCAGATAGGCCCTGATCCGCACCTCGGGGATCACCAGCCGCGCCACCGCGCCCGCCGCCACCCGCGCCGCGGTCTCGCGCGCGGAGGAGCGCCCCCCGCCGCGCGGATCGCGCAGCCCGTATTTGGCGTCGTAGGTATAGTCCGCATGGCCGGGGCGATAGGCCTGCGCCACCGCCGCATAATCCTTCGACCGCTGATCGACATTGTCGATCATCAGGCTGATCGGCGTGCCGGTGGTGCGGCCCTCATAGGTGCCCGAGAGGATGCGGACCTGATCGGGCTCGCGCCGCTGCGTGGTGAAGCGCGAGGTGCCGGGACGGCGCCGGTCGAGGAAGGGCTGGATGTCCGCCTCGGACAGCGCCAGCCCCGGCGGACACCCGTCCACCACCGCGCCGATCGCCGGCCCATGCGATTCGCCCCAGGTGGTGAAGCGGAAGACGTGGCCGAAGGTGTTGAGGCTCAAAACCCCTCTCCCGGAGGGAGAGGGAGGGGCCCATGCGCAGCATGGGAGGGTGAAGGCAGGCGCGCGAGGCAAGCGCGGCGGATCGCCTCAAGGATGCCTTCGAGATGATACGTCACGTCGTTGTTCCAGAAGCGCAGCGTGCGGTATCCGAAGCTAGTCAGCGTCTTATCCCTTGGGTGCCTGCGGCTTGTTTCAAATGCCCTCGCCCTCCCACTGCCTGCGGCGGCGGGCCCCTCCTCTCCCTGGCGGGAGAGGGGTTACGCAAGCGCGATGCCCCGCGCGTCTTCGGCCTTCATGCCGCGCGGAGCGATGGAGACGTCATGTCTCGCCGCCCTGCAAGCAGACCATCGACCGAAATATCTTCGTCAAGCTCCTCCCAATGCAGCCCCGAATTGCTCAGTCGCACCAAGGCGCGCTGTTCGGGGGTTGCGTCGAACAACCGCGGAAACCAGATCAAAGGCACCCCCAAGGTACGACCGTCGTCCAGATCGACCCAGAGCGTGTCTTCATCGCAGCGCGCGGCCATCGGACTAATGAAAGTGCCCATGCCACGCCTCCTGGATCATCTTGCGACGCGCGCGGATCAGCAAAAATGCCACCGCCATGTCACGCCGGCTCAATCCGCGATTATAGGCCAGTTCGACCACCTCACCAACCCAGAACTTGGCTTGAACGCCATCGCGTTCGACATGGACATGCACCGGTTCGCGCGGACTACCCTCTTCCGAATAGAAGAAGAAACGGAGGCCCCGCTCCCTGAAAACGACCGGCACGTCTATGCCAGCGCAATGTCCGGCGCGTCCTCGGCCTTCATGCCGATGACGTTGTAGCCCGCGTCGACGTGGTGGATCTCGCCGGTCACGCCGCTGGCGAGGTCGGAGAGCAGGTACAAGCCCGCGCCGCCGACGTCCTCGATCGTCACGTTGCGGCGCAGCGGCGCGTTGAGCTCGTTCCACTTCATGATGTAGTTGAAATCGCCGATGCCGCGCGCCGCCAGCGTCTGGATCGGGCCGGCGGAGATCGCGTTGACGCGGATGTTCTCGGGGCCGAGGTCGACCGCGAGATATTTCACGCTCGTCTCCAGCGCGGCCTTGGCGACGCCCATCACATTGTAATGCGGGATCACCTTCTCAGCGCCGTAATAGGAGAGCGTCAGCAGCGCGCCGCCGTTGGGCATCATCGCGCGCGCGCGCCGCGCCACCGCGACGAAGCTGTAGGCGGAGACGTTCATCGTCAGCAGGAAATTGTCGAGGCTGGTATCGACATATTTGCCGCGCAGCTCGTTCTTGTCCGAAAAGCCGATCGCATGGACGAGGAAGTCGATCGTCGGCCAGCTCCGCGCCAATTCGGCGAAGGCGCGGTCCAGATTGTCCGCGTCGGACACGTCGCACTCGACCAGCAGGGGCGCCCCCAGCTGCTGCGCGAGCGGGCGCACGCGCTTCTCCACCGCGGCACCCTGGTAGCTGAAGGCCAGCTCGGCTCCCTGCGCGCTCAGCGCCTTGGCGATGCCCCAGGCGAGCGAGCGATCGTTGGCGAGGCCCATGATCAGCCCGCGCTTGCCTTGCATCAGCCCGGCCATCCGGCCTCCCTCGTCATCGTTCGTCCGGGTCCCTTAGCGCCGTGCGCGACGATTCCGCCAGCGCCGCGTTGAGATGCGCGCCGATCACCAGCCCGAACCCGACCAGCCAGAAGAAGAACAGGGCCACGATCACCCCCGCCAGCCCGCCATAGGTGCGGTCATAGCCGCCGAGCCTCGCCAGCACCCATGGCAGCGCCATCGTCGTCGCGACCCACCAGATCGCGGTGAACGCCGCGCCCGGCCATTTGGGGCAGCGGGTGCGGCGATAGCGCGTCGGCGTGAGCGAGAAGAAGATCAGGTACAAGGCGGCAAACAGGGTGCCGAGCGGAGCGAGCCGCGTCCAGCCGATCCAGCCGAGCACGCCATGGGCCCAAGGCAGCAGATGGATAATGAACTGCTCGGCCACGGTCAGCAGCAGTTGCGCGCTGAACGCGACGAAGGTCAGCACCACCGCCGTTATGATCAAGGCCGCCGAGGTCATGCGGTAATGCCAGAACGGCTTGGAGAAGCTCGCGCCATAGGCGCGGCGCAGGATGTCGCGAATCGTCTCGATGAAGCTGCCCGTGGTCCACAGCCCGACCAGCCCGCCGAGCCACAGCAGCGAGCCGGTGCGCTGCGCGAGCACGTCGGCGATCGGCTGGCGCAGCAGATCGCGCACCGACGGGGGGAGGGTACGCAGCACGCTCTCGATCGCCATCATCGCATCGGGCGCCCGGCCGAGGAAGTGCGCCAGCGCGGCGGTGACGATGAAGAACGGGAAGAGCGAGATCAGGGCGAGATAGGCGAGGTTGCCCGCATGGATGAAGCCGTCCGAATAGACGCCGAGCGCGATCCGCACGACGATCTCCCACCAGCGGCGCCAGCCGTGCAGGCGGCCGAGCCGGTGCGCCGGATCGCCATGGCGCGCGCGTTCCTCGGGCGAAACGGGGGAAATCTCTTGCAAGGCAGCCCCTCCTCCGTTCGTGTCGAGCGAAGTCGAGACACGTTGCGCTAGGTCCCTCGACTTCGCTCGGGACGAACGGGGAGGTCTTATACGCCCAGGCTCGCGCGCGGGTTGCGCTCGGCGTCGCCGGTCCAGCCCTCGACGAAGCGCGCGAGCTCCGCATCGCCGGCCGGCAGGTCGATCATCAAGGTAACGAGCTGGTCGCCGCGGCTGCCGTCGCGGCGGTGGAAGCCGCGGCCCTTCAGGCGCAGCACCTTGCCCGAGCTCGATCCCGGCGGCACGGTCAGCATCACCGCGCCCTCCACCGTCGGCACCTTGACGCGCGCGCCCTTGACCGCCTCGTCGAGCCGCACGGGCAGATCGAGCCGCACATCGTCGCCGTCGCGGGTGAAGAAGCGGTGCGGCTTGACCTCGACCGTCACGGTCGCGTCGCCCTTGCCGCCCGGCGCCTCCTCCCCCTGGCCGGCGAGGCGCAGCGGCGTGCCCGCGACCGCGTCGGCGGTCAGCTTGAGGTCGATCGTCTTGCCGCCGCCGAGCGTCACGCGCTGCGGCTTCAGCGCCGCCGCCTCGTCGAACTCGACCTGAAGCCGGTAGGAGACGTCCGCCCCCTTTGGCGAGCGGCCGCGCGCGCCGAAGCCCCCGCCCGGCTGGGCGCGCCCACGGCCGCCGAACAATCCTTCGAAGATGTCGCCGAAATCGGCGGCCGCCGCGTCGCCGAACTCGGCCGCTCCGCCGGGGCCGCGCGGCCGGAAGCCGCCCCCGCCGCCGGCCCCCGCGCCGCCGAAGCCGAACGGCATCTTGGGATTGCCCTGCTCGTCGATCTCGCCGCGATCATATTGCGCGCGCTTGTCCTTGTCGGACAGCAGGTCGTAGGCGGTCGTCACCTCCGAAAAGCGCGCGGTCGCCTTGGGATCGTCCTTGTTCTTGTCGGGATGGAGCTGCTTGGCGAGCTTGCGGTACGCCTTCTTGATCGCGGCATCGTCCGCACCGCGCGCCACGCCCAGGATTGAATAGAGATCGGCCATCGCCAAGCCAGATGCGGAGTGCGCGCGCGTTCGACAAGGGGAAAGTGGCACCAAGCCGCGCGTGCCGCGTTGTCGCGCGCGACACCCCTCTCCCGTCAGGATCGATCATGAAGCCCTATGCGTGCCCCAATTGCGGGCGCCCGAACCATTTCGAGGTGCGCGTCTGCCCCAGTTGCGCGTTCACGCTCGGCTATGATCCGGCGAGCGACCAGCTCCTTTTCCTCGGCGACAAGCTCACCCGCTGGCGCGACCGGACCGGCGCCGAGCACGACGTGGTGGTGTGCGCCAACAATAACGAGCATGCGGTGTGCAACTGGCTGGTGCCCGCGGTCGGATCGATGCCCTTGTGCCTTGCCTGCCGTCACAACCGCATCATCCCCGATCTGACCGCGCCGACGGTGCCCGAGCGCTGGGCGAAGATCGAGGCCGCCAAGCGCCGCCTGTTCCACACCCTGCTCCACATGAAGCTGCCGATCGAGACCGAGGCCGAGGCGGAGGCGAACAACACCGCGCCGGGGCTGCGCTTCGACTTCCTCTACGATCCGGTCGGCGAGCAGACCGGCACGGTCCAGATCACCACGGGGCACGAGGACGGGCTGATCACGCTCAACCTGCTGGAGGCGGACGACGTGCAGCGCGAGCGCATGCGCACCAGCCTGGGCGAGCCGTACCGCACGATCCTGGGGCATTTCCGCCACGAGGTCGGCCATTATTACTGGGCGCGGCTGATCGAGAATTCGTCCGAGCTCGACGCCTTCCGCCAGGTGTTCGGCGACGAGCGGATCAGCTACGAGGAGGCCAAGAACAAGCACTACGGCGCGACCGGCAGCGGCTGGTCCGACGCCTATGTCTCGGCCTATGCGACGATGCATCCATGGGAGGATTTCGCCGAGACCTTCGCGCACCTGATGCACATCATCGACGCGCTCGCCACGATCGACGGGTTCGGCCTGCGCATGCACGATTGGCCGGGGATGGAGGCCGAGCCGGCGGTTGATTTCGACCCCTACGATGCCGAGACCAGCCAGCTCATCGCCGAATGGGGCCCGTTCTCGTTCGCGGAGAATGCGATCAACCGATCGATGGGGCAGCCCGATCTCTACCCCTTCCACCTGTCGGCGCCGATCGTCGCCAAGCTCGACTATATCAACCGCCTGCTCAAGCGCGCG
>CAXUGZ010000092.1:0-6570 GCA_964250685.1 uncultured Sphingomonadaceae bacterium | reverse complement strand
CATCGTGCCCGAATGGTATTTCCTGCCCTTCTACGCGATCCTCAAGGCGTTCACGTTCAACTTCCTGTGGATCCCCGCGAAATTGTGGGGCGTGATGGCGATGTTCGGTTCGATCCTGCTGCTGTTCTTCCTGCCCTGGCTCGACCGTTCGCCGATCCGCTCGGCCAATTACCGGCCGCTCTACCGCTGGTTCTTCTGGGCGCTGGTGGTGGACGTGTTCGTGCTCGGCTGGGTCGGACAGGCCGAGCCGATCACGCGCAACGTGCTGATCGGGCAGCTGTGCGCGATGTATTATTTCGCGCATTTCCTCATCATCGTGCCGATCATCTCGTCGCTCGAGACGCCGCTGCCGCTGCCCAATTCGATCTCGGAAAGCGTGCTGCACGGCGAGGCCGAGGAGTCCGCGCCATACGGGCTCGCGCCGGCGACCCCCTCCGTTGCCGGGAGCCATTGAGCGATGGGCCGTTACGCCGTTCCCTTTGGCGGCTTCCTCGTCGGCTGCGGCTTCGTCCTGGCGCTGCTGTTCGCGGTCCTGTCGACCTCGTTCGAGGCCGCGCCCGAGACCGCGGTGGAGAAATACCATCTCGCGCCCAAGCCGGTGCACTTCTCGTTCGACGGCCCGCTCGGCAAATATGACCGGCGCCAGCTCCAGCGCGGCTTCCAGGTCTACAAGGAGGTCTGCTCGGCCTGCCACTCGATGAAGCTGGTCGCGTTCCGCCACCTCGAGCAGATCGGCTTCACCAAGCCCGAGGTGAAGGCGATCGCCAAGGGCTGGGCGGTCGAGGTGCCCTCGATCAACCCGGACACGGGCGAGGCGGCGACGCGCAAGGCGATCCCGAGCGACTATCTGCCCTCGCCTTATGCCAACGAGGTCGCCGCGCGCGCGGCGAACAACAACGCGCTGCCGCCCGACATGAGCCTGCTCGCCAAGGCGCGCGAGGGCGGGTCGCATTACATCTACTCGATCGTCACGGGCTATCAGGATCAGCCGCCGGCTCTGCTCGCCAAGTTCCCCGACGCCAAGACGCCCGACAACCTGCACTACAACCCGTATTTCGCTAACCTCAACATCGCGATGCCGCCGCCGCTCGTGGCGGACGGGCAGGTGAGCTACACCGACGGCACCAATCCGACGGTCGACCAGATGGGCAAGGACGTCGCGGCGTTCCTGATGTGGGCGTCCGAGCCCAAGCTGGAGAACCGCCACAGCATCGGCGTCGCGGTGCTGATCTACCTGCTGATCGCGACCGGGCTCGCCTACGGCGCATACCGCAACATCTGGCGCGGCAAGAAGCACTGATCGGCCGGGCGCCGGCGGGTGACGGCCGAGCCGGCGCTGCTGTCGATCTGCATGTTCGCCGTGTTCGCGTTGGCGTGGGGCGGCGGCTGGATGATCCGCCGGCGTGGCGAGACGCGCAAGGGCGTGCTGATGATCGTCGCGGCGATCGTGCTGCTTGGCAACGTGCTGATCCGGGCGTGGCCCTAAGTACGGGCTATCGGGGCCACGTCCGTTCGTGTCGAGCGACATCGGCACCCGTTGCATTGCGCGTGCGGCATCGACGGGATTGGGATTATTCCTCGCGCACGCGCTCGTGGTGGCGGATGACCTCGTCGATCACGAAGCGCAGGAACTTCTCCGAGAAATCGGGATCGAGCCGCGCCGATTGGGCCAGGCCGCGCAGGCGCGCGATCTGCGCGTGCTCGCGCGCGGGATCGGCGGGGGGCAGCCCGGCGCGCGCCTTGTAGCGACCCACCGCCTGCGTCACCTTGAAGCGCTCGGCGAGCAGGAAGATCAGCGCCGCGTCGATATTGTCGATGCTTTGCCGAAATTCGTCGAGCTGCGCGTCCGCCACGTCGGGTTCCCCTTTGCCGCGGCCTTCTTGTGGGCTGATGCGGCGCGGCGCAAGCGGCTTGCCTTTGTGCGGGCGCCGCCCCACATGAACCGCGCAATGGCAACGGTAACGCCGCTCCACCGCGCATCCGCGCCCTCGCTCGATCCGATGCTGCAGCTCGTCGCCGCGGATATGAACCAGGTCAACCGCGTCATCCTCGCGCGCATGCAATCGGACGTGCCGCTGATCCCCGAGCTGGCCGGCCACCTCATCGCCGGCGGGGGCAAGCGCATGCGGCCGATGCTGACGCTCGCCTGCGCGCGCCTGCTCGACTATCAGGGTGCGCGCCATCACAAGCTCGCCGCCGCGGTCGAGTTCATCCACACCGCCACCCTGCTCCATGACGACGTGGTCGACGGTTCGGGGCTGCGGCGCGGGCGGCGCACCGCCAACATCATCTGGGGCAATCCGGCGAGCGTGCTGGTCGGCGATTTCCTGTTCAGCCGCGCGTTCGAGCTGATGGTGGAGGACGGGTCGCTGCGCGTGCTGCGCATCCTCTCCAACGCCAGCGCGGTGATCGCCGAGGGCGAGGTCAACCAGCTCACCGCGCAGCGCCGCGTCGACACGAGCGAGGCGCGCTACCTCGACATCATCGGCGCCAAGACCGCCGCCCTGTTCGCCGCCGCCTGCCGCATCCCGGCGATCGTCGCCGAGCGCGACGCGGACATCGAGGAGGCGCTCGACAGCTACGGCCGCAATCTCGGCATCGCCTTCCAGCTCGTCGACGATGCGATCGACTATGCCTCGGACGAGGCGACGATGGGCAAGGACGCGGGCGACGACTTCCGCGACGGCAAGGTCACCTTGCCCGTGATCCTGGCGCACGCGCGCGGCGGCGATGCCGAGCGGCGCTTCTGGCGCGACGCGATGGAGGGCCGCCGCGCGAGCGACGAAGACCTGGCGCACGCCACGCGCCTGCTCGGCGACAGCAATGCGATCGCCGACACGCTCGCCCGCGCGCGCCATTACGGCCGCCGTGCCATCGACGCGCTCGGCCCGATCCCCGGCGGCACCGCCAAGGCGGCGCTGGTGGAGGCGGTCGAGTTCGCGGTGGCGCGGGCTTACTGAGGACGCGGAGCGCGGCCTCGTGCCAGCGCCAGCAGCAAGCCGGCGACACCCGCCCCCGCCGCGAGCGCCAATGCCGCGGCCGTTCCGCGGTGGAGCGTCGCGGCGGTATAGACACTCGCCTTACGTCCCGACTGGACATCGGATCGCTCGCGTCCCGCCTCTCCCGCGGAGAAGAGCGAGTCGCCCGGCGTCCTGGCGCGCGTGCGATCGACCAGCAGCGGCATCATCACTCCCGCCATCGCGTCGAGCAGCTGCGGGAAATGCGTGCCGATCAGCATCTGCGCGCGGCCCCCGCCGCCGACGACGATCTCGCGGCGCGGGCGCACGGCGGCGGTGAGGATCGCGTCGGCCACCAATTCGGGATCGTAGACCGGGGGCGGCAGCGCCGCCTCGCCGTCGACATGGTTGGCGGCGTGCTGCGCGATCGGGGTGTCGATGCCCGACGGCTTGATCAGGGTCACCGAGATCGGCAGGCGCTGCGCGGTCAGCTCGGCGCGCAGCGAGTTGATATAGCCTTTCACCGCATGCTTGGTCGCCGCATAGGCGCCCATCAGCGGGGTCGGCAGGTCCGATGCGATCGATCCCACCGTCACGAGCGCGCCGCCGTGCGCGCGCAGATGCTCGACCGCCAGCGTGGCGCCGTTGACCGCGCCAAAATAGTTGGTGCGCACCATCCGCTCATGCTCGTCGAGCGGGGTTTCGGCGAGCGTCGCGTAGATCGTCACCCCCGCATTGTTGACCCAGGTGTCGATCCGCCCGAACCGCGCCACCGCCTGGTCCGCCGCCGCGCGCAGCTGCGCGGCATCGCCGACATCGGCGACCGCGAAGGCCGCGCGTCCCCCCGCCGCCTCGATCCCCGCCACCGCCTCGGCCAGCGCGGCCGCGTTGCGCGCGACCAGCATCACCGCCGCGCCCTTTTGCGCCGCCATGCGCGCGGTGACGAGCCCGATGCCCGAGCTGGCGCCGGTGATGAGGATGACCTGCCGGTCGAGCGGCTTGAGCGTGGGGGACATGGGGCGTGGGCTCCTGTGATGTCCCTTCCCAAGCCCCGGAAGGACGTGATGTTCCGGCGACGATCGCGTAGCGCTGGCGTCATGGCCGCGCTCCCTATCCATGACGTGCTGCCCGCCTTGCTCGACGCGCTCGATGCGGGGCCGAACGCGGTGCTGGTGGCGCCGCCCGGTGCGGGCAAGACCACCGCGGTGGCGCCCGCTTTGCTCGACCGGCCGTGGTGCGGCGGACGCGTGCTGCTGCTCTCGCCGCGCCGGATCGCGGCGCGGGCGGCGGCCGAGCGCATCGCGGAGGTGGCGGGGGAGGGGGCCGGCGGCCGGATCGGCTATGCCACGCGGCTCGACAGCCGCCAGTCGGCGCGCACGCGGCTGCTGGTGGTGACGCACGGCATCTTCGTGGCGATGGTGCAGGCCGATCCCGAACTGGCGGGGGTCTCGGCGGTGCTGTTCGACGAGGCGCACGAGCGCGGCCTGGACGGCGATTTCGGGCTCGCGCTCGCGCTCGACCTCCAGGCGGCGCTGCGGCCCGAGCTGCGGCTGGCGGCGATGTCGGCGACGCTCGAGGGGCCGCGCTTCGCGGCGTTGCTCGGCGGCGCGCCGGTGATCGTCAGCGAAGGCCGCAGCCACCCGATCGAGCATGTCTATCTCGGCCGGACCGCGCAGCGGATCGAGGACGACATGGCGCCCGCGATCCGCCGCGCGCTGGCGGAGACCGAGGGCGGGGTGCTCGCCTTCCTGCCCGGCGTCGCCGAGATCGAGCGCACCGCCGAGCGGCTCGATCGCCTCCCCGAGGGCGTGACGCTCCACCGCCTGCACGGCTCGCTCGATCCCGCGCTGCAGCGGCGCGCGATCGCCGCCGAGCCGCCGGGGTCGCGCAAGCTCGTGCTCGCCACCGCGATCGCCGAGACCAGCCTGACGCTCGACGGGGTGCGCGTGGTGGTCGATTCGGGGCTGGCGCGCCGGCCGCATTATGATCGCGCCGCGGGCATGACGCGGCTGGTGACCGGGCGCGTGAGCCAGGCGGGCGCGGCGCAGCGCGCGGGGCGGGCGGGGCGGCAGGCGCCGGGGGTGGTCTATCGGCTGTGGCAGGAAGCGGCGACCGCCGGGCTGCCGCCTTACGATCCGCCCGAGATCGCGCAGGCCGATCTGTCGGGCCTGGTGCTCGCCTGCGCGATCTGGGGCGTGGGTGATCCGGCGGGGCTGCGCTGGATCGATCCGCCCGCCGTAGCGGCGGTGGCGGAGGCGCGCGCGGGGCTGAGCGCGTTCGGCATGATCGACGGCGATGGCCGCCCGACCGCGCACGGGCGCCGCGTCGCCGCTCTGCCGGTCGCGCCGCGGCTGGGCCACATGCTGATCGAGGCGGGGCGCCGCGGCTGGGGACGGACGGCGGCCGAGGCGGCGGTGCTGCTGTCCGAACCGGGGCTGGGCGGCGGCGATGCCGATCTGGAGACGCGGCTGCGGCGCTGGCAAGGCGAACGCGGGCGCCGCGCCGATGCCGCGCGGGGGCTGGCGCAACGGTGGGAGGGCATGGCCTCCTCTCCCCCTGGCGGGAGGGGAGAGGTCGGGGCCTGCGTCGCGCTCGCCTTTCCCGATCGCGTGGCGAAGCGGCGCGGGGGCGACGGCGCGGACTGGCTGTCGGTCGGCGGGCGCGGCTTCCGGCTCGATCCCGCCTCGCCGCTCGCGCGCGCCGAGTGGCTCGCGGTGGCGGAGACGCAGGGCGCGGCGGCGGGCGCGCGCATCCTCGCCGCCGCCGCGCTGACCGGCGCGGAGGTCGAGGGCCTGTTCGGCGACCGGATCGAGGCGCGCCGCACGCTCGCGTTCGATCCGGCGACCGGCACCGTCGGCGCCACGCGCGAGCGGCGGCTGGGTTCGATAACGCTCGCGCGCGGACCCGACGACGCCGCCGATCCCCAAGCGATCGACGCCGCGCTGGTGGAGGGGGTGCGGACGCACGGGCTCGCGCCGTTGCGCTGGCCCGACGCCGCCATGGCGCTGCGGGCGCGCGCGGGGTTCGTCGGCGCGCGCGTGGCGGACCTGTCCGATACGGCCTTGCTTGCGCGGCTGGACGAATGGCTCCCTTCGCTCGCGGCGGGCCGGCGCCGGCTTGCCGACATACCTGCCGACGCCTTGACGCAGGCGCTTGAGGGGCTGCTCGGCTGGGACGGCAGGCGCCTGCTCGATACCGCGGCGCCATCGCACTTCACCTCCCCGCTCGGGACGTCCCACGCGATCGATTACGCGGCCGAGGGCGGCCCCGCGGTCGAGCTGCGCGTGCAGGCTTTGTTCGGGCTGGCGGCGCATCCGCTGGTCGGCACGACCCCTCTGGTGCTGCGGCTGACCTCGCCCGCCGGGCGCCCGATCCAGACCACGCGCGACCTGCCCGGCTTCTGGCGCGGGAGCTGGGCGGCGGTGGCGAAGGAGATGCGCGGGCGCTATCCCCGCCACCCCTGGCCCGACGATCCCGCCGCCGCCGCGCCGACGCTGCGCACCAAGCGCGCATCCGGCGCTTGACGGTTGGCCGGGCGGCGATAGATCGGTCGGTGATGGTCCAAGCCCGCATCCGCCAGCGCACCAAGAGCAGCATGCAATCCGGCCGCTCG
>CAXUGZ010000091.1:0-6590 GCA_964250685.1 uncultured Sphingomonadaceae bacterium | reverse complement strand
CGGGCTCGGCATGATCGCGGGGTGGATCGTGCTCGCGGTGCGCGGGTTCGGTGGGAAGGACACGGCGAAGGCGGAACGATAGCAAACTCCCTCTCCCCATAGGCGAGAGGGCTGGGGTGAGCGTTCAGCGAGCGTCCCAACTTCGCAGTTCGGAGCCCCTCACCCAACCCTCTCCCGCCGGGAGAGGGCCTTGTCGCGCTCGCCATCCAGGAAGCGCTCGACCTCGGCCAGGTCCACCTTCTTCGCCAGGAACGTCGCGCCGATCCCGCGCGCGAGCAGGAACGGGAGGCGGCCGCCCTCCATCTTCTTGTCGTGCGCCATGTGCGCCACCAGCACCGCGCCGGGCGCGGCGCAATGCGCCTGCGCGAGCGTGACGGGCAGTCCGCTCGCGGCCAGATGGCGCGCGACGCGGGCGGCATCCTCGGGCGGGCACAGGCCGAGCGCGGCGGAGAAGCGGAAGGCGAGCGCCATGCCGCATGCCACCGCCTCGCCGTGGAGCAGCGTGTCGGAGAAGCCCGTCTCCGCCTCCAGCGCGTGGCCGAAAGTGTGGCCGAGGTTGAGGAGCGCGCGCGCGCCGCTGGTCTCGCGCTCGTCCGCCGCGACGACGCGCGCCTTGGCGGCGACGCTGTACGCGATCGCGTGGACGCGCACGGCCGCGTCGCCCGCGAGCAAGGCCGCGCCCGTCGCCTCGCACCAGGCGAAGAAGTCGGGATCGTCGATCAGCCCGTATTTGACGATCTCGGCATAGCCCGCGCGCAGCTCGCGCGGCGGCAGCGTGGCGAGCGTGGCGGGATCGATCAGCACCAGATCGGGCTGGTGGAACGCGCCGATCAGGTTCTTGCCCGCTTCGCTGTTGATCGCGGTCTTGCCGCCGACCGAGCTGTCGACCTGCGCCAGCAGCGTGGTCGGCACCTGGACGAAGCCGCAGCCGCGCTTGAGGATCGCGGCGGCGAAGCCGACCAGGTCGCCGATCACGCCGCCGCCCAGCGCGACGATGCGGTCGCCGCGCTCGACTCCGAGCGCGAGCAGCCGGTCGGTCAGCCGTTCGAGCGTCGCCCAGCTCTTGCTGCCCTCGCCCGGCGCCAGCACGATCGGCTCGATCGCGCCCCCGCCCAGGCCCGCGGCGAAGCGCGTGAGCTGCGCCGCGGCGACGGTCGCGTCGGTCACCACCACCAGCCGGCCGCCGCGCGCGAAGCGGCCGAGATGCTCGCCCGCGCGATCGAGCAGCCCTTCTTCGATCAGGATCGGATATGAACGCTCGCCGAGCCCGACCTCGATCCGGATCACGCGCCGATCGCCTCGACGATCGCCTCGACGGTCGCGTCGTGCGGCAGCGGACGGCTGCGGATGTGGACCGGGGCAAGCGCGTAGACCGGATTGCGCGTCTCGGCGAGCGCCGCCAGCCGCTCGCGCGGGTCGCCGCCGGCGAGCAGCGGGCGCACCCCGGCGCGGCGCGCGACGCGCTCCGCCAGCACCGCGACGTCGGCATCGAGCCACACCGCGATCGCGCGATCGAGGATCAGCGCGCGCGTCTCCTCGTTCATGAACGCGCCGCCGCCGGTCGCGATCACCTTGGGCCGCCCGTCGATCAGCCGCGCGATCACGCGCCGCTCGCCGTCGCGGAACGCCGCCTCGCCATAACGTTCGAACATCTCGGCGATCGACAGCCCCGCCGCCAGCTCGATCTCGCGGTCCGAATCGACGAACGGGAGGCGCAGGCGCTGCGCCAGGCGGCGGCCGACGGTGGTCTTGCCGACGCCCATCAGCCCGATCAGCACGATCGGCCGCTGGGGCACGCGATGCCGGGGGGCGGGAGCTGCGGGCATGCCGCGGGGGGTATACACGGGACCCCCCGCTCGGGCAAAAGCGCCGCGCCGCCCCGGCGATGCGAACGAAGGACCTGCCTGTGCCGCGCCCGATCCTGATCCTCGTCATCCTGCTGGTCCTGATCGTCGCGATCCTGCTCGGGCTCGCGTCGCTGGATCGCGAGGTCGCGACGCGGCACGTGGAGCAGCCGGTGACGAATGCCGCGACGCATTAGGCTCCTCCTCATCGCGCTGGCGGGCGGGGTCGCGGGGATCGTCGTCGGGCTGCCCGCGCTCGGGCAGCAGGCGCCGCAATCGCTGCTGCCGCCGGGCTTCGGCGCGCCGCCGCCGCCGTCCCGTCCCGCGCCGCCCATGGAGGCCGCTCCCGCCGCGCCGCCGCCGGCGGAGACGGGCACGATTCCGCGCCCGACGCCGGGCGCCGACGAAGGCGTCGCCGTGTCGGACCAGCCCGCCCCCGCGCTCGACGCGCTGGTCGACGCGGTCACCGCCGCGCCCGAGGAGATGCCCGATCAGGCGCGCCGCTCGCTCGATCTGGTGGGCACCGAGCCGATCTATGGCGAGGATGCGTTCGGCGATGCGGACGGGCGTTACCTGGTCACGCTGATGCGGCGCGTGCAGACCCCGATCGCCTCGCGCTGGGCCGAGATCACGCTGCGCCGCATGCTGCTCCAGGCAACCCCCGCGCCGCGCGGGGAGGGGCAGGCCGATTGGGTCGCCGATCGCGCCGCGCTGCTGCTGCGGCTGGGCGAGGCGGACGCCGCGCGGATGCTGGTGCAAGGCGTCGACGTCGAGGATTTCAGCCCGCGCCTGCGCGCGGTCGCGATCGAATCGGCGCTCGCCACCGCCGATCCGGCCGGGCTGTGCCCCTTGCCCGAGGGTGCCGAGCAGGTCGGGGGAGAGCCCGCCTGGCCGATGATCCGCGCGATGTGCGCCACGCTGACGGGCGACGTGGCGACCGCCAACGCCACGATCGGCCGCTCGCCCCCGGGCGATCCGATCGATCATGCGCTGGCGGAGAAACTGGTCGCGGCGGGCGGGGGCGGACGGCGGCGCGTGACGATCGACTGGACCGCGGTCGATACGCTGACCGACTGGCGCTTCGGCCTCGCCAGCGCGCTCGGCGCGGCGATCCCGCAGGCCCTGCTCGACGCGGCGCCCGCCTGGTTCCAGGCATGGCTCGCGCGCGCGCCGATGCTCGCGGCGAGCGACCGGATCGCGCCCGCGCGCGTCGCCGCCGCGCTCGGCCCGCTGTCGGCCGCGAACTTGGTCGATCTCTACGGGCGGGTGATGGACGAGAGCGGCGAGGAGGATACCGCCAGCCCGGCGGGCCGCCTGCGCGCCGCCTATCGCGGCGACGACGACGATGCGCGGCTGTCGGCGATGCATTCGCTGTGGGATGCCGCCGCCAACGGGCCCGGCGGCGAGCGCGATCGCTATGCCGCCTCGATCCTCACCGCGCGCGCGGCGGCGGGGATCGTGCCGTCGACCGATCAGGAGGACGATGTGGCGCCGCTCGTCGCCTCGATGCTCGCCGCCGGGCTCGACCTCCAGGCCGAGCGCTGGGCGCGCGTCGCCGAGGCGACCGGCGGGGCGGACGGGGACCGCGCCTGGGCGCTGCTCGCGGTCGGCGCGAGCCAACCCGTGGTGGGGGTCACGCCCGCGCGGCTGAGCGCGCTCGCCAAGCGCGGCGGCGACGCGGGCCGCCACCGCACCGCGCTGCTGATCGGCGCGCTCGTGGGGCTCGGACGCTTGACCGATGCCGACGCCGCCGCCGTCGCGGGGCAGGCGGGGATCAGCTTCGGGGCGCCCGGCGCCTATGCGCGCGCGCTGCAGCGCGCGGTGGCGGATCACGAGCGCGGCACGGTGGCGCTGCTGGTGGCGGTGGGAATGCAGAATGCGCGCTGGCAGGCGGTGCCCGCGGCGGACTTCTCGCGCATGATCGGCGCGCTCGCCGCGATCGGGATGGAAAGCGAGGCGCGCATGATCGCCGCCGAGGCGATGGCGCGGCTGTGACCGCGCACGGCCGCGCCGGCGACGCGGCGCTGATCGAGCGGTTCCTCGAGATGATGGCGGCGGAGGCGGGGGCGGCGCCCAACACGCTTGCGGCGTATCGCCGCGATCTCGACGGCGCCTCGCGCGCGCTCGGCGGGGCGCTCGGCGATGCCGATGGCGACGCGCTGCGCCGGCTCGGCGACGGCTGGGCCGCCCTCGCGCGCGCGAGCGTCGCGCGCAAGGCGTCCGCGCTGCGCCGCTTCTTCGGCTTCCTCGCCGAAGAGGGGCTGCGCGCCGACGATCCGTCCGCCGCGCTGCCGCGTCCGGGCACCGCGCGCGCGCTGCCGCGGATCCTGGGCCATGACGATGTCGCGCGGCTGTTCGCCGAGGTCGAGCGCGCGCTCGGCGCCAAGCGGCCGCCCCCCGCGCTGCGCCTCGCCGCGCTGATCGAGCTGCTCTACGGATCGGGGCTGCGCGCGAGCGAGCTGGTCTCGCTGCCGCGCCACCTCGTGCGGCGCGACCAGCCTTATATCATCCTGCGCGGCAAGGGCGGGCGCGAGCGGCTGGTGCCGGTGTCCGAGCGCGCGCGCGCGGCGGTCGCCGAATGGGCGGCGACCCTGCCCGCGGACGCGGCGTGGCTGTTCCCGTCGGGCAAGACGCATCTCAGCCGCGTGCGCCTGTTCCAGCTCGTGCGGGCGCTCGCCGCCGATGCGGGGATCGCGCCCGATCGGATCAGCCCGCACGTGCTGCGCCACGCCTTCGCGACCCAC
This sequence comes from uncultured Sphingomonadaceae bacterium, assembly GCA_964250685.1. GTDB lineage: Bacteria > Pseudomonadota > Alphaproteobacteria > Sphingomonadales > Sphingomonadaceae > Sphingomonas_I. The sequence continues at coordinate 2,002 of CAXUGZ010000091.1, read as the reverse complement.
CTGCTCGAGGGGGGCGCCGACCTGCGCGCGCTGCAGACGATGCTGGGGCATGCCGACATCGCCACCACGCAGATCTACACGCACGTCGACAGCCGCCGGCTGGTCGAGCTGGTCAACCGGCGCCACCCGCTCGTTGACGCGCCCCCGCGCGAACCCTAACCCGCGGGCGCAATGGCCGCCTTCCTGGAATTCGAAAAGCCCGTCGCCGAATTGCAGGCGCGCATCGCCGAGCTGCGCGACACCGCCGCCGCCAATCCGGGCGCGATCGACATCGGCAGCGAGGTCGGCCGGCTGCAGACCAAGTCCGACCGGCTGCTGCGCGAGACCTATGCGAAGCTCACGCCGTGGCAGAAGACGCAGGTCGCGCGCCATCCCGAGCGGCCGCACCTCAAGGATTATCTCGCCGGCTTCGTCGCCGATTTCATGCCGCTGGCGGGCGACCGCGCCTTCGCCGACGATCAGGCGATCATCGGCGGGCTCGGGCGGATCGACGGCCGCCGCGTGATGGTGATCGGTCACGAGAAGGGCGACGACACCGCCACGCGCATCCGTCACAATTTCGGGATGGCCAAGCCCGAGGGCTATCGCAAGGCGATCCGCCTGATGCGGCTGGCCGAACGGTTCGGGCTGCCGGTGGTGACCCTGGTCGACACCGCGGGCGCCTTTCCCGGGGTGCAGGCGGAGGAGCGCGGCCAGGCGGAGGCGATCGCGCGCTCGACCGAGCAATGCCTCGCGCTCACCGTGCCGATCGTCGCGGCGATCGTGGGCGAGGGCGGATCGGGCGGGGCGGTGGCGCTCGCCGCGGCGAACCGCGTGCTGATGTTCGAGCATGCGATCTATTCGGTGATCTCGCCCGAGGGGGCGTCCTCGATCCTGTGGCACACCGCCGACAAGGCGCCCGACGCGGCCGAGGCGATGAAGATCACCGCGATCGATCTCCAGCGGCTGGGCATCGTCGACCGGATCGTCGCCGAGCCGGCGGGCGGCGCGCAGCGCGATCCCGCGGCGGCGATCCGCGCGCTGGGCGACGCGCTGGGCGAGGAGCTGGCGGCGCTCGCCGGCCAGGCGCCGGCGGCGTTGCTCGCGCAGCGGCGCCGCAAGTTCGTGGAGATCGGATAGAGCGGGATGCCGGGGTGGCGAAGCACCGTCTTTTCCGCTGTAGGCGCACCTGATCCCATCGCGCTCCAGCATATAATGGGCCGGCGTACCGGCAGGGGGCGAGCCATGAACCATCCCAATCCGCAGACGATCACCACCGTCGTCACCGCGATCGTGATCGCGCTCGTACTCGCGCTGCGCATCCGGGGCATGCGCCGCGCGCGGCCGCTCAAGCTCGAGCGGCTGTGGATCGTTCCCGCGATCTATGCGGCGGTGTTCGTGGTGATGGTGTGGGAATATCCGCCGATCGACGCGATGACCTGGCTGTGGCTGGCGGGGGCGATGGCGGCGGGCGCCGCGCTCGGCTGGCGGCGCGGCAAGCTGATGCGGATCAACGTCGATCCCGCGACGCATGCGCTCAACCACCAGGCCTCGCCCGCCGCCTTGCTGTTCATCGTGCTGCTGATCACGGTGCGCCAGGGGCTGCGCTACGAGGGCGCGGCGCTGGGGCTGAACGTCTTCAAGGTCACCGGCCTGCTGACCGCCTTCGCGGTCGGGCTGTTCGCCGCCACGCGCGCCGAGATGTACCTCCGCGCGCGCCGCCTGCTCGCCGCGGCGCGGGCGGGGTAGCGCCACCCCCGGCGCGGATCGTCGGTCAGAACAACGCCTTCGCCGCCGCCAGGCCCGCCGCGCTGAGGAGCGGGATCGCCAGATAGCCGAGCGGCGACACGCCCACCGCCGCGAGCGCGATCAGCCCCCCCTCCAGCCGGCCCTCCCCCGGCGCCATCGCCGGCGCGGGATCGTCGAAATACATCGTCTTGACGATGCGCAGATAATAATAAGCGCCGATCACCGATCCCACCGCGCCCAGCACCGCCAGCGGGAACAGCCCCGCGTTCGTCGC
>CAXUGZ010000090.1:3360-6598 GCA_964250685.1 uncultured Sphingomonadaceae bacterium | reverse complement strand
GCCAGCGCGAACCCCGGCAGCCCGAGCGCGAAGAAGGCGTTGCGCCAGCCGAGCTCCTGCGCGATCCAGCCCCCGCCGAGCGCGCTCGCCATCATGCCGAGCGGCACGCCGAGCGAGAAGATCGCGAGCGCGGTCGCGCGCCGCCGCGCCGGGTAGAGATCGGCGATCAGCGACTGCGCGGGCGGCGCGCAGCCCGCCTCGCCCACGCCCACCCCGATCCGCGCCACGCACAGCAGCGCGAAGCCGTGCGCGAGCCCCGTCAGCGCGGTCATCGCCGACCATAAGGCGAGCGCGCCCGCGATGATCGCGACGCGGCTGCGCCGCTCGGCGAGGCGCGCGATCGGCAGGCCGAGGATGGTGTAGAACAGGGCGAAGGCGGTCCCGCCGAGCAGCCCGAGTTGCGTGTCGCTCAATCCCAATTCGGCCTTGATCGGCTGCGCCAGGATGCCGAACAGCTGGCGGTCGATGAAATTGGCCATGTAGACCAACGTCAGCAGCGCGAGCGCGGCACGGGGAGCGATCGGGCGCGCGGACATGCGCCCGCGCCCTTGCCGGCGAAGCGTAGGCGCGGCAACCCCAAGCATTTCTGCGCGCCATGCAAGCCGCCGCGCGGTTGCGCGGTGCGGGACGCCCGCTTAAGTGCGGCGGGTCCCCCTCGCAGCCAAGGACGATTGCCCGCGATGACCGCCCATGCCGTGCTTGCCCCGCTCGAGCCGTCGGCGAGCCTCTCGGTCGAGCGCGTGCTTTCGGTCCGGCATTGGGACGAGCATCTGTTCAGCTTCACGATCACGCGCCCGCCGAGCTTCCGCTTCCGCTCGGGCGAGTTCGTGATGATCGGCCTGCAAGGCGATAACGGCAAGCCGCTGCTGCGCGCCTATTCGGTCGCGTCGCCGGCTTATGCCGAGGAGCTCGAATTCCTGTCGATCAAGGTGCCCGACGGGCCGCTCACCTCCTTGCTCCAGCGCATCCGCGTTGGCGACGAGATCTATCTCGGCCGCAAGCCCACCGGCACGCTCGTCACCGACGCGCTCAAGCCCGGGCGGCGGCTGTTCCTGCTCGGCACGGGCACCGGGCTGGCGCCGTGGATGTCGATCATCCGCGATCCCGACGTCTATGACCTGTTCGACCACATCGTCGTCGCGCATTCGGTGCGCAAGGTGAGCGATCTCGCCTATCGCGAACTGCTCGAAAGCCGCCTGGCGGACGATCCGCTGGTGGCGGAGGCGGCGGCGGCGCAGCTGTCCTACGTTCCGACCGTCACGCGCGAGCCGTTCCATACCAATTCGCGGATCGGTACGTTGATCGCCGACGGGCGCCTGTTCGCGGGCGGCGCGGCCGAGCCGCCGCGCTTCGATCCGGAGCACGACCGCGCGATGCTGTGCGGATCGATGGCGATGATCAAGGACACCGCCGCTCTGCTCGAGGCGCAGGGCTTCACCGAGGGATCGAACGCGCATCCCGGCGATTACGTGATCGAGCGCGCCTTCGTCGGCTGATCCGCCAGCCACGCCTCCAGCAGCGTGCGCGCGATCGCGTAGCGCGGCGGGGGCAGGAAGCGCGCCTCCCGCTCCCCCGCCAGCGCGGCGGCGACCGCGGCGCGATCGACCCACATCGCGTCCTCCAGCTCGGCGAGATCGAGCGTGATCGCGTCGTCGGGCACGCGCGCGATGCACGCGATCATCAGCTGCGACGGGAACGGCCAGGGCTGGCTGGCGACGTAGCGCACCTCCTGCGCGGCCACGCCCGCTTCCTCGCGCAGCTCGCGCGCGACCGCTTCCTCGATCGATTCGCCGACCTCGACGAACCCGGCCAGTGCCGAATAGCGCCCGGGCGGAAAGGCAGGCTGGCGGCCGACGAGCACGCGCGCCGCTTCGCCGTGGCCATGCTCGGCCAGCATGATCACGACCGGATCGGTGCGGGGGAAATGCTCGGTCGCGCAGGCGGGGCAGAGCCTGCCCCAACCCGCACGGAACGGCGCGCTGGGCGCGCCGCAATTGGCGCAGAAACGGTGGCGCGCATGCCAGTCGAGCAGGCTGCGCGCGGCGGCGTAGGTGGCGGCTTCGCCCGCGCGGAGCGTGTCGATCAGCGCGAACAATTCGGGCGTGCGCCGCGCCGCGCGCGCGCCCGGATCGATCCGGGCGAAGCGGGGAATGTCGTCGATCAGCCCGAGCAGCGCCAATTCCTCCGCCGGCGCCGCGCCGAGCGGCGCCCAGCCCAAAGCGCCGTCGGTCACGCGCGGCAGGTAATCGGTAAGCTCGAGCAGGCGTGCGCGCGGATCGGCGACGCACGCCGCGAACAGCTCCGCATCGTGCCGCGCGGGCTCGATCCGTTCGAGCGGCGAGCCGGTGAAGCCGGGCGTGTGCGTCATGCCGGCGCCATCGCCGCGCGCGCGATATCGGCGGCGCGCGCGAACAGGGTGGGCAGGCCGGCGGCGTCCAGCGCGGCAAGCGCGACCCACTCGCCTGCACCGGTGCGGCGCGTCAGCCGCGCCGCCGCGACGCAATAGTCCAACGCGAAGTGGGTGAAGACGTGGCGGCCCGCGCCAAGGCCGCGCCATTCCGCCTCGGCCGGTGCGCCCTCCATCCCCGGATCGGCGGGCACCCACGGCCCGGTCGGCAGCGCGCGCATTCCGCCGAGCAGACCCGCTGCGGGCCGGCGGACGGTGAGCACGTGCCCCTCCGCCTCCAGCCAGAAGATCGTGCCCTGCCGCACGGGCTTGGCCGCCTTGGCGGGCCTGCGCGGATAGAGTTCGGGTGCGCCGGTCGCGCGCGCGGCGCATCCCGCCAGCAGCGGGCAGATCGCGCAGGCCGGCGAGCGCGGGGTGCAGATCGTCGCGCCCAGGTCCATCATCGCCTGCGCGAAATCGCCCGCGCGCGTCGCCGGCGTGATGCGGTCGGCCAATGCGCGGATCGCCGCGCGCGCCGCCGGCAGCGGCTGCTCGACCGCGAACTGCCGCGCCACCACGCGCTCGACATTGGCGTCGATCACCACCGCGCGCCGCCCGAACGCGATCGCGGCGATCGCGGCGGCGGTATAGGCGCCGATGCCCGGCAGCGCGCGCAGCTTGTCCTCGCTGTCCGGGAAACCGCCCCCCGCCGCCGCGACCGCGCGCGCACAGGCGATCAGATTGCGCGCGCGGGCATAATAACCAAGGCCGGCCCACGCGCTCATCACGTCGCCTTCATCCGCGCGCGCGAGTGCCGCGACGTTCGGCCAGCGCGCGAGGAAGGCGTGGAAA
>CAXUGZ010000090.1:0-3350 GCA_964250685.1 uncultured Sphingomonadaceae bacterium | reverse complement strand
CGCCGACCCGCGTACCACCCGCCGCTACGACCGCGGCGGCCAGCGACTCGACCGTGGGCCAGCGGGCCGTGAACCGCGCGAAGTAGGGAATCGCCGCCGCTACCGTGGTCTGCTGGAGCATGATCTCGGACAGCCACACGCGGTACGGATCGGCGGTCCCGCCCGGCCGCGCGCGCCACGGCAGCCGACGCGCATGGGCGTCGTACCAGGCGAGCAGCCGCCCCGCCTTATCCGAACCGCTATCGACGAGCATGGCGGGGCTATGGCATGGGCGGCGCCATGACGGAACGGAAGAGTCGTGTCTCCAAGCCCGCGCCGCGGGTGCGCGGTGGCCGCGCGCGCCCGGTTTCGGACATGCTGCCCGAGATCGGGGGCGCCGCCTTCCGCCGCTTCGGCTTCGTCCAGTCGGCGGTGGTGAGCCGCTGGCCCGAGATCGTCGGCGCGCGCTACGCCGAATTGTGCGCGCCCGAATCGATCCGCTTCCCCGCCGGCAAGCGCAGCGACGGCGTGCTGACGCTGACGGTCGCGGGCGCGCATGGGCCGATGATGCAGCATGTCGCGCCGACGATCGTCGATCGGGTCAACCGCTTCTTCGGCTATGCCGCGGTCGCGCGCGTCGCGATCCGCCCCGGCGCGATCGCGGCCCGCGCGTCGCGCGCCGCGCCGCCGTCGCTGCGCCCGCTGCCGGCGGAACTCGGCGACAGCCTGCGCGCGATCGTCGACCCCGAATTGCGCGAATGTCTCGCGGCGCTCGCCGGCGCGGTCGCGGCGACGAGCGGACCGCCGCTGGTGGTCGCCCCGCCGGAGCGCGACCGATGAACGTATGGCGCCGCCTGCTCGCCGCGCTGGCGCTGCTCGCCGCCCTCGCGCCCGCGGCGGCCGCGCCCCCGCGCGACTGGTCCAAGGTGGCGTCGCGCCTGCCCAGCGGCGCCTTCGTCGAGGGCAATCCCGCCGCGCCGGTCAAGCTGGTCGAATATCTCTCGCTCACCTGCCCGCATTGCGCGCTGTTCGAGCGCGAGGCGATCGTGCCGCTCACCGCCAAATACATCCGCACGGGCCAGGTGAGCTACGAGGTGCGCCACGCCCTGCGCGATGCGTTCGACTTCGCCGCGTCCTTGCTCGCGCGCTGCGACGGGCCCGCGCCGTTCTTCACCGCCGCCCCCGCAATCTATGCGCAGCAGGACCAGTGGATGGACCGCGCCGCCAAATGGGGCCAGACCGCGCCCGTCGGCCAGGACCTGCCTCCCGAGCAGCTCCTGCCGCTCGTCGCCGCGGGCGCGGGGCTCGATCAGCTGTTCGCCGCGCGCGGACTGGCGGGCGCGCGCGCGCAGGCCTGCCTCACCGATTCCGCCGAGCAGAAGCTGCTGACCGCGATGGCGAGCGAGGCGTGGCACCGGCCCGATTTCCCCGGCACGCCCGCCTTCCTGATCGACGGGGTGCCGCAGGACAAGATCGCCACCTGGGCCGATCTCGACCGGAACCTCGCCGCCGCGCTCACACGGCACGCGCGTTTACGCCCGCGCACCTGATGGAAGGACCGGCATGAAATCGACGCTCGCCCTCGCCGCCGCCGCCGCGCTCGCGCTCGCCGGCTGCTCGAAGCAGGCGGACAAGCCCGCCGCACAGGGGCCGATCGCGGCGGTGCCGCCGCCCGCCGGCAAGAGCTGGACCGACATCGTCGTCGCCACGCCCGACGGGGGGATGCGCATGGGCAACCCCGATGCGCCGGTGAAGCTGGTCGAGTACGCCTCCTTCACCTGCCCGCATTGCCGCGCCTTCAACCAGGAGGGCTCCGATCCGCTGCAAAAGACCTACGTCGCGACCGGCAAGGTGAGCTGGGAGTTCCGCTCCTTCCTCATCCACGGGCCAGACGCGCCGGTGACTTTGCTGATGAACTGCCGCGGGCCCGAGCCCTTCTTCCAGCTGTCCGACCAGCTCTACGCATCGCAGGACGCGTGGATGGCCAAGCTCATCGCGATGGCTCCGGCCGAGCAGACGCGCCTCCAGGCGCTCTCCCCGACCGAGCAGTTCAAGGCGATGACGAGGATCACCGGGCTGTACGGCTTCTTCGGCGCGCGCGGGCTGCCCGCCGCCAAGGCGGATGCCTGCCTGACCGACGAGAAGGCGATCGCCACGCTCACCGCGCAGCAAAGCCGCGCCACGACGCAGGACCAGGTCAACAGCACGCCGAGCTTCTTCATCAACGGCCAGATCCAGCCGGACGTGGCGGACTGGCGGCAGCTCGAGCCCAAGCTCAGGGCTGCGATCGGCTAGAACGGCAGCCGGGGCCGGGGGATGCGGATCAGGAAGCTCCGGCTGACGGGCTTCAAGAGCTTCGTCGAACCGGCCGAGATGCTGATCGAGCCGGGGCTGACCGGCATCGTCGGGCCCAATGGCTGCGGCAAGTCCAACCTGCTCGAGGCGATCCGGTGGGTGATGGGGGAGGGCAGCCCCAAGTCGCTGCGCGGCGGCGGGATGGAGGACGTGATCTTCGCGGGCACCGCGCAGCGCCCGGCGCGCGATTTCGCCGAGGTGGCGCTGCTCACCGATGCCGAGGATGGCGAGCATGAGGTGGTGCGGCGGATCGAGCGCGGCGCGGGATCGGCCTATCGCATCGACGGGCGCGACGTGCGCCAGCGCGACGTGGCGCTCATGTTCGCCGACGCCGCCACCGGCGCGCATTCGCCCGCGCTGGTGAGCCAGGGGCGGATCGCGGCGGTGATCGCCGCCAAGCCCGCCGAGCGGCGCCAGATGCTGGAGGAGGCGGCGGGCATTGCCGGGCTCCACGTCCGCCGGCGCGAGGCCGAGCTCAAGCTGCGTGCGACCGACGCCAACCTGACGCGGCTCGACGAGCTGCTGGGCGAAATGGAGGCGCGCTCGGCGGCGCTCCGCCGCCAGGCGCGCGCGGCCGAGCGCTACCGCACGCTCTCGAACGAGATCCGGCTGGCCGAGGCGCGCAGCCTGTTCGCGCGCTGGCGCGACGCGGCGGCGGGGGCCGAGCGCGCGCGCGTCGAGGCGAACGCGGCCGAGGAAGCGGTGATCGCCGCCGCCGAGGCGCAGCGCGCCGCCGCCGCGCATGCGGGTCAGGCGACCGCCCGGTTGGCCGAAGCGCGCGCGGCGGCGGAGGCGGCGCGCGCCGCGGCGGGGAGCATGCGCCACCGGCTGGAGGCCCTGCGCGCCGAGCGCGGCCAGGTCGAGGCGCGGATCGCCGCGCTGGCCACGCAGGCCGAGGCGCTGGCGCGCGACCATGCGCGCGAGGACACGCTCGCGATCGACGCCGCCGCCGCGCTGGAGCGGCTGGGGGAGGAGGAAAGCGCGCTCGCCGAGTCGCTCGCCGCGGGCGAGGCACG
>CAXUGZ010000089.1:0-6631 GCA_964250685.1 uncultured Sphingomonadaceae bacterium | reverse complement strand
TAGGCGCGCTCGAGCAAGGCGGCGAACGCCTCGCGCTGCCCGCCCCGCACCACCACCAGCCGCCACGGCGCGAGCTTGCCGTGATCGGGCACGCGCGTCGCGGCGGCGAGGATGCGGTCGAGCTGTTCGGGGGTGGGGCCGGGGGCGCCCATGTCGCGCGGCTTGCCCGAACGGCGCGTGGCGATCAGCGCGGCGGGGGAGGAGAGATCGTTGAACATGGGCGTGCGGTTACCAGCCGCGCCGCCACCCAACAATCTTCTTCACAGGCGCCATTTACCCGCTAGTCTCCGCCACGTAGCGCGCCCGCGCCCGGACGAAAGGCCCGCATGGAGACCCCCACCGAAGCTTCTCCCGCCGCGCCCGACATCAGCCACGTCAATCCGGCCGCGAGCAGAACCTGGTTCGGCCATCCCCGCCAGCTCGCGCGGCTGTTCACCACCGAGATGTGGGAGCGGTTCGGCTATTACGGCATCCGCGCGCTGCTCGTCGTCTACCTGACCAAGTTCTTCCTGTTCGACGATGTCGCCGCGGGCGGCCTGTACGGCGCCTTCATCGGGCTGGCCTATCTGACCCCCGTGATCGGCGGCATGATCGCCGATCGCATCCTCGGCTCCAAGGGGTCGGTCAAGCTCGGCGCGATCATCATGTCGCTCGGCTATCTCGGCCTCTGCTTCGGCGGCGAGCAGGTGAAGCCGGTGCTGATCTATGGCGGCCACAGCTATCCCGTGCAGGTCTCGACGCTGGGCGACGGCCGCGAGGAGCGCGCGGTGCTCACGCCCGCCGGCCGCTTCCCGATCCATGGCGGGGAGGACGGTTCGCTTCGCCTGGAGGGTGCGCGCGGAACGCCCTTGCCGGGCCTGATCGCCAAGGGCTCGTACAAGACCGACGGCATCCGCGATCCCCGCCGCGTATCGCTGATGCTGCTCGCCATGGCGTTCATCATCGTCGGCAACGGGCTGTTCAAGCCGAACATCTCGACGATGGTCGGATCGCTCTATCCGCCGGGCGATCGCCGGCGCGACGCGGGCTTCACCATCTTCTACATGGGCATCAACCTGGGCTCGATCGGCAGCCAGCTCGTGGCGCCGCTGTTCGCGCGCTGGTTCGGCTGGTGGGCCGGCTTCGGGCTGGTGGCGGTCGGCATGGTGGTGGCGTGGAGCCTGTTCCAGTTCGATTCGGGCAAGCTCGGGGGCCATGGCGAGGCGCCGGCGGGGGTGAGCCCGCGCGCGCGGCTGCTGACCTATCTGGGGGTGGCGGTGGCGGTGCCGCTGGCGTGGCTGCTGCTCGGCAATACGCTCGCGTCCGCCGCCGCCGCGCGCGACGCGGCCGCTGCGGGGGCGGGCGTGATCGGCTATCTCGCGGCATTGCCCCTGCTCGGCAAGGCGCTGCTCGCCTGCTTCGTCGCCGCCGCCTTCGGCATGCCGATCTGGGCCTGGCGCGCGGGCAGCCGCGCCGAGTTCCAGATGATGCTCGTCGCCTCGATCCTGATCGTGATGGCGGTCGTGTTCTGGACGTTGTTCGAACTCGCCGGATCGGCGCTGACGCTGTTCGCCGAACGATCGGTCAACCGCTCGATCCTCGGCTGGGACATGCCGGGCGGGTCGGTGCAGGTGTTCAATCCGATCTTCATCGTCACGCTGGCGCCCGTGATGGCGGCTCTGTGGGTGTGGCTGGGCAAAAGGGGCGCCGAGCCCTCGATCCCGGTCAAGTTCTCGATCGGCCTGGTGCTCGTCGGGCTGGGCTTCCTCGTGCTGCCGCTGGGCGCGATGTTCGCCGACGCGCAATATCGCGTGGCGCTGATCTGGATGGCGGTGCTATACCTGCTCCATTCGGTCGGCGAGCTGTGCCTGTCGCCGGTCGGTCTCTCGATGATCACCAAGCTGTCGATGGCGCGCGTCGTGGGGATGATGATGGGCGTCTGGTTCCTCTCGATCTCGATGGCGAACTATGCGGGCGGGCTCATCACCCAGCTCACCTCGGTCTCCACCGTCGGCGGCGAGGTCACCAATCCCCAGCTCGCGCTCGAAACCTACCTTCACACGTTCACGATCATCGGCATCGCCGCGGTGGCGATCGGCGCCGGCCTGTTCTGCGTGTCTCCCCTGCTGAAGAAGTGGATGCATGGTGTCCAATAGGCTTCTCCTCTCGCTCGGTGGCGCGCTGGCGCTCGCCGGCTGCGCGGCCGCCCCCGGCGCCAAGCCCGCCGCCTCCTCGGCGCCGCCGCCGCCGCGCGTGGCCGCGCCCTGGACGACCGATCCCTACCCCTCGACCTATCGCGCCTATCCGGGCGTGCCGACGCTCATCACCCACGTCACATTGCTCGACGGCGAGGGCGGGCGGATCGACGATGGCGCGGTGCTGTTCGCCGACGGCAAGGTGGTGCAGGTCGGCAAGGCGATCGCGCCGCCCCCCGGCGCCACCGTGATCGACGGCAGGGGCAAGTGGGTCACCCCCGGCATCATCGACGTCCACAGCCATCTCGGCGACTATCCCTCGCCCGCGGTGCAGGCGAACAGCGACGGCAACGAGGCGACCGCGCCGGTCACCCCCGAAGTGTGGGCCGAGCACAGCGTCTGGCCGCAGGATCCGGGCTTCGGCCGCGCGCTCGTCAACGGCGGGGTCACCACGCTCCAGATCCTGCCCGGATCGGCCAATCTGATGGGCGGGCGATCGGTGGTGGTCAAGAACGTCTACGGCCGCACCGCGCAAGACATGAAGTTCCCCGGCGCTGCCTATGGCTTCAAGATGGCATGCGGCGAGAATCCCAAGCGCGTCTACGGATCGAAGGGGCGCGAGCCCTCGACGCGCATGGGCAATATCGCGGTCGATCGCATGACCTGGCAGCGCGCGGTCGAGTATAAGCGCCGCTGGGACGCGTATGAGGCGAAGGGCGGCGATCCCCCGGTGCGCGACCTGCAGATGGATACGCTGGCGGGCGTGCTCGCGGGCAAATTGCTCGTCCACAACCATTGCTACCGCGCGGACGAGATGGCCAACGTGATCGATATGGCCAAGGAGTTCGGCTACAAGGTCACCGCCTTCCACCACGGGGTGGAGGCGTACAAGATCGCCGACATCCTCAAGGCGAACGACGTCTGCGCGGTGGTGTGGGCGGACTGGTACGGCTTCAAGATGGAAAGCTATGACGGCATCCCCGAGAACCTCGCCTTGCTCCAGAAGGCGGGCACCTGCGCGATGATCCACTCGGACGATCCCAACGGCATCCAGCGGCTCAACCAGGAGGTCGCCAAGGCGCAGGCCGCCGGGCGCCGCGCGGGCATCAACATTCCCGACGAGGTGGCGTGGGAGTGGCTGAGCTACAATCCGGCCAAGGCGCTCGGCCTGGCCGATCGCACGGGCAGCCTCAAGCCCGGCAAGATGGCCGACGTCGTGCTGTGGAACGGCGATCCGTTCAGCGTCTACACGCGCCCCGACATGGTGTGGATCGACGGCGCCCTGCTCTACGACGCGCACGATCCGAAGCGGCGCCCGATCTCCGATTTCGAGCTCGGCCAGCCCGGCGAAGGAGACGTCAAGTGAAGGGCGCCAAGTTCCTCCCCGGAACGGGGAGGGGGACCAGCCGCAGGCTGGTGGAGGGGGCCGCCGTCGTAGACGGCGGCTGCGCCGCCGCCCCTCCACCATCCTTCGGATGGTCCCCCTCCCCCCGCTTCGCGCGGGGAGGAATTGCGCTTGCGCTCGCGTTGCTCGCCGCGCCCGCCTTCGCCGAGACGGTGGCGATCACCGGAGGCACGGTCGCGATCGGCGACGGATCGCCGCCGATCCCCAACGGCGTCGTCGTGCTGCGCGACGGGCGCATCGTCGCCGCGGGCGCGGGGGTGGCGGTCCCCGCCGGCGCGCGCGTGATCGACGCGAGCGGCAAGTGGGTCGCCGCCGGCATGGTCGCGGGCTTCTCGCCCGAGGGGCTCTACAATGGCGAGGATATCGGCGAGGGCAACGACGTCGTCGCGCGCACCTCGCCCTTCGCCGCCTCGATCGACGTCTCGGTCGCGATCAACCCGATGACGCAGGCGATCCCGATCGATCGCGCGGGTGGGATCACGCGCGCGATCGTGGCGCCCGATGCCGGCGGATCGGTGCTCGCGGGGCAGGGGGCGGTGATCGATCTCGGCGCCGACGACAGCCCCGTCACCCGGCCGCGCGCCTTCCAATATGTCGAGCTCGGCGAATATGGCGCGCGCGCCGCGGGCGGCAGCCGCCCCGCCGCGCAGGCGATGCTGCGCGACGCGCTCCAGCAGGCGCGCGATTATGCGCGCAACCCCGGGCTCTTCGACGGGCGCGGGCGCGACTCGCTGCTCAAGCGCGCCGACGCCGCCGCGTTGCTGCCCGTGCTCGCCGGGCGCATGCCGCTGGTCGTGCACGTCGAGCGGGCGAGCGACATCCTCTCGGTGCTCGCGCTCGGGCGCGACTTTCCGGGGGTGAAGCTGGTGCTGCTCGGCGCCACGGAGGGCTGGATGGTCGCGCCCAGGATCGCCGCCGCGCACGTCCCCGTGATCGCCGCCGCGCTCGCCGACCTGCCCGAAGCGTTCGAAAGCACCGCCGCGACCGAGTCGAACGTCGGCCGGATGGAGCAAGCGGGCGTCATCGTCGGCATCTGCTCGATCGATGTCGCGACGCAGGGCGGCCAGCGCGAGATGAGGCAATATGCCGGCAATCTGGTGGCGATCGCGCGCGTGCCGGGGATGACCGGACTCGCCTGGGGCGCCGCCTTCGCGACGATCACCTCGGGTCCGGCGGCGGCATTGGGGATGGACGGCGAGATCGGCTCGCTCCGCCCCGGCCGCCGCGCCGACGTGGTGGTGTGGGACGGCGACCCGCTCGAGCTCGCCTCGGCCGCGGTGGCGGTGTTCATCGACGGCGTCCAGCAGCCGCTCACCAACCGCCAGACGCGCCTGCGCGACCGCTACCTCACCCCGCAGCCGGGCCCGCTCCCCAAGGCCTACGATCACTGACCCTTACTCCCTTTCCCCTCCGGGGAGAGGGGGTGACGTGGGCGGTGTAGCGCCCGACTTCCCACGTCTCCCCCTCTCCCAACCCTCTCCCCATGGGGGAGAGGGCTTTTGCGTCGCTCCGTGTTGGGAGTAGACTCCCAATCCAACCACCGGACATCACTTATGCCCCGCAAATATTTCGGCACCGACGGCATTCGCGGCCGTACCAACGAAGGCCTGCTCACCGCCGAGATCGCGATGCGCGTCGGCCAGGCGGCGGGGGCGCATTTCCTGCGCGGCAAGCACCGCCACCGCGTGGTGATCGGCAAGGACACGCGGCTGTCGGGCTACATGATGGAATCGGCTCTGACCGCGGGCTTCACCTCGGTGGGGATGGACGTGGTGCTGGTCGGGCCGATGCCGACGCCCGCGGTGGCGATGCTCACGCGCTCGATGCGGGCGGACCTGGGCGTGATGATCTCGGCGAGCCACAACGCTTTTCCCGACAACGGCATCAAGCTGTTCGGCCCCGATGGCTACAAGCTGTCCGATGAGGACGAGGCGAAGATCGAGCGCGCGATCGAGCGCAATCCCACGCTCGCGCCTGCCGAGCAGATCGGCCGCGCGCGCCGCGTCGACGACGCGCAGGGGCGCTATATCAGCGTCGCCAAATCGACCTTCCCCGATCACCTCCGGCTCGACGGGCTGCGCGTGGTGATCGATTGCGCCAACGGCGCCGCCTACAAGGTGGCGCCCGAGGCTTTGTGGGAATTGGGGGCGGAGCTGGTCCAGCGCGGCGTCACGCCCAACGGCACCAACATCAACGACCATTGCGGCTCGACCGACCCCTCGGCGGTGCAGGCGCGCGTGATCGAGACGCGCGCCGATATCGGCATCGCGCTCGACGGCGACGCCGACCGGCTGATCGTGGTCGACGACAAGGGCCAGATCGTCGACGGCGACCAGCTGATGGCGCTGATCGCCTCCGCCGCCGCGCGCGACGGCACGCTCCGGGGCGACGGCGTGGTCGCGACCGTCATGTCGAACCTCGGGCTCGAACGGTTCCTGTGGGGACAGGGGATCGCGCTCCACCGCACCCCGGTGGGCGACCGCTACGTGGTCGAGGCGATGCGCGCGGGCGGCTACAATATCGGCGGCGAGCAATCGGGGCACATCGTGCTCGCGGACTATGCCACCACCGGCGACGCGCTGATCGCGGCGCTGCAGGTGCTCGCCGAGCTGGTGACGCGCGGCGAGCCCGCGCACCGGCTGCTGCGCCTGTTCGAGCCGCTGCCGCAGCTCCTCAAGAACGTGCGCTTCGCGGGCGGGCAGCCGCTCGACGATGACGGCGTGAAGGCGACGATCGCCGCCGCCGAGCAGGAGCTGGGCGGCACCGGGCGGCTCGTCATCCGTAAATCGGGCACCGAGCCCTTGATCCGCGTGATGGCGGAGGGGGAGGATGAGGCGCTCGTCGGCCAGGTGGTCGACCGCATCTGCGAGGCGGTGCGCAAGGCGGCCTGATGATCCCCCGCAGCCGGACGGCGACATGATTCCGCGCATCCTCGCCATCGCCGGATCGGATTCGGGCGGCGGGGCGGGCATCCAGGCGGACGTCAAGACGATCACCATGCTCGGCGGCCACGCGATGACCGCGATCACCGCGATCACCGCGCAGAACACGC
>CAXUGZ010000088.1:0-6687 GCA_964250685.1 uncultured Sphingomonadaceae bacterium | reverse complement strand
CGCCGACGGGCGCGAGGAGCCCGCGGTGGGCTTCTCGCTCTACCTCGATCCGCTGATCGACATCGGCCTGGGCGTCGAGCCTGCGCGGCGCATATTCCTGCCGCTCGGGCACGATCCGGCGGCGGCGGCGCGGCTGCGGAGCGAGGGGTGGACGACGGTGGCCGCGCTGTCGGACGCGGACGAGGCAGGCGGGTGCACGCATCTATTGGTCGGCGGGACGCCTGCCGAATTCCCCTGATCGTCACCCCGGACTTGTTCCGGGGTCCACCGGGAGGCTAGGCGCTGGCCGCGCGGTGGATGCCGGAACACGTCCGGCATGACGGCAAACAAGAAAGCAGGACATGGCCAACGTCACCGTCATCGGCGCCCAATGGGGCGATGAGGGCAAGGGCAAGATCGTCGACTGGCTCGCCAGCCGCGCCGACCTGGTCGTGCGCTTCCAGGGCGGGCACAATGCCGGGCATACCTTGGTGGTGGGCGATCAGGTCTACAAGCTCTCGCTGCTCCCCTCGGGCATCGTGCGCGGCACGCTCTCGGTGATCGGCAACGGGGTGGTGCTCGATCCGTGGCACTTCCGCGACGAGGTGGCGAAGCTCGAGGGCCAGGGGGTCTCGATTACGCCCGAAAATCTCATGCTGGCCGAGACCTGCCCCCTGATCCTGCCCTTCCACCGCGACCTTGATGGCCTGCGCGAAGACGCGAGCGAATTCAAGATCGGCACCACCCGGCGCGGCATCGGCCCGGCTTACGAGGACAAGGTCGGCCGCCGCGCGATCCGGGTGTGCGATCTGGCGCACCTCGACGATCTCGGCCCCCAGCTCGATCGCCTGTGCGCGCACCACGACGCGTTGCGCGCGGGCTTTGGCCGGCCGCCGGTCGATCGCGCGCGCCTGATGGATGAGCTGCGCGAGGTCGCGGGGTTCCTGCTGCCCTACGCCAAGCCCGTCTGGCTGACGCTCGATCACGCGCGCGCCAACGGCCGGCGCATCCTGTTCGAGGGCGCGCAGGGCGTGCTGCTCGACGTCGATCACGGCACCTATCCGTTCGTCACCTCGTCGAACACGGTGGCGGGCACCGCCGCGAGCGGATCGGGGATGGGGCCGGGCGCCGCGGGGTTCGTGCTCGGCATCGTCAAGGCCTATACCACGCGCGTCGGCGCAGGCCCCTTCCCGACCGAGCAGGACAACGCGATCGGCGAGCGGCTCGGCACGAGGGGCCATGAGTTCGGCACGGTCACCGGGCGCAAGCGGCGCTGCGGCTGGTTCGACGCGGTTTTGGTGCGCCAGGCGGTGGCGGTGGCGGGGATCACGGGCATCGCGCTCACCAAGCTCGACGTGCTCGGGTTCGACCAGCTGTCGATCTGTACGGGCTACCGCCTGAACGGCGCGCGCACCGATCACCTGCCGCCGCACGCACGCGACCAGGCCGCGGTCGAGCCGATCTACGAGACCATCCCCGGCTGGAGCGAATCGACCTCGGGCGCGCGCAGCTGGGCCGATCTGCCCGCGCCCGCGATCAAATATATCCGCCGGATCGAGGAGCTGATCGGCTGCCCCGTCGCACTCGTCTCGACCAGCCCCGAACGCGAGGACACGATCCTGGTGCGCGATCCGTTCCGGGATTGAGGGCGGGGAGGGGAGGTGGTGAGCGGCTGGTCGGTTTTGGGGAGGGGGTGCTATCTTCGTCCATTCCCGCTCGCTATCGGCCCATCGTTGGAGTGGAGAGCGATCATGTCCTGGATAAAGCTCAGGCTCGTCGATGAGGATCGCGAACGTACCTTCAATCTGCGGCAGATGCTGTGGTGGGAAGGATTTGGCGACGAATGCGAGATCACGATGCCCGGCACGGGCCCCATCCGCGTGCGCGTCTCGCACTATGAGATGGAGCTTCTCACGCACTCGCTGCCACGTACCGTGGGTGATTAGGACAATTTCCAGCGGGTTCGATCGTCGCCAACGGAATGATGCAGACTGATCGGAACGGTCGTGGCTGTCGTAGTGGTAGCGTTTGACGTCGCGTCTTTGATGGTGCGGTTCATCCGCTCCACGAGCGGGTAAGGTCGGGGATCGTCGGCTGCAGGGCATAAAGGCAGTCGTCCAGCGGCAGCAGCGTATGGCGGCAGAACGCAACGATGATCGCCTTCTGCTCCACCGTGAGCACCGTCGACCGCGCCTCCTTCGGGCCGGCCGGCAGGTCGGCCGTCGAGGTCCGCCGCTTCCACTTGGCGACGATCTTCTGGTTGATCCCGTGCCGCCTCGCGAGCGCCCTCAGGCTCTCTTGACCATGCGGTATCGCTGACGGACCGCCTCAGTCGTCGTGGCGCTCCCGTGGAGTACCTGGCCCATAGCGCATCCTTCCACTCGCTCGTGAATAATGCACCATCAAAGCCCAGGATCAAACATCTAGCGCCTGAACGGGCGGCGCTCGGAAAGGTCGTTGCGGATCGTGGTCGCGGCGACGCCGCCCTCGCCCATGGCGTGGCTGATCTGATCGAGCCCCAGCACGACGTCGCCCGCCGCGTAGAGCCCGGCGGCGGTGGTGCGCTGATGCGTGTCGACGGTGAGGCAGCCTTCGCCGGTCATCTCCGCGCCGAGATCGCGCGCGAGCGCGGACATGATGTCCGATCCCATCGCCGGATAGACGCTGTCGAACGCCAGCGCACCCGCCGGAGTAACGACGTGGAGGCGGTCGTCCCCGATGGCGAAACCGCCGCACGGCCCGTCGACCCGCGCGATCCCTGCCGCGTCGAGCCGCGCCGCGTCGTCCGCGCTCAGTTCGTGCGCGCCGGCGGGCGCGATCAGCGTCAGGTCGCGCGTGTAGGCGCGCAGGAACAGCGCCTCGCTGGCGCCGCGCGCGCCCGTGCCGATCACGCCGATGCGCGCGTCGGTCACCTCATAGCCGTCGCAGATCGGGCAATAGCGCAGCAGCCCGCGCGCCAGCGCCTCGTCATGGAGCGCGGCGGGCATTTCGGGGCGGCGATTGACCACGCCCGTGGCGAGCAGCACGGCGCGCGCGGCGATGGTGCCGGTCGCGGTCCGCGCCACGATCCGATCGACGTCGCGCGTCAGCGCGAGCACGCTGCCGGGATGCGCCGCCGCGCCATATAGCGCCGCCTGCGTGCGCATGCGCGCAACCAGTTCGGCGCCGGCGATGCCGTCGGGAAAGCCCGCATGGTTGCGCGTCCGGGGGATGGCCGCCGCGCGGCTGCGGCCCGCGTCGATCACCGCCACGTCGAGGTGGAAGCGCGCGAGGTAGATCGCGCCGGCCAGCCCGGCCGGGCCGCCGCCGATGACGAGGCAGTCGAGCGTCCCGCCGTCGGGCGCGGGCGTGGCGATCAGCGCTGACCCAAGCCGCCGAGCAGGCCGCCCAGGCCCCCCAAGCCGCCGAAGCCGCCCGTACTTGCCTTGTGCGCGACCATCGCCGCCGCCGCGATCGAGGCGAGCTGGGGCAGCACCGCCTTGATCTTGTCGACCCCGATCCCGGTTTCGGCGCTCGCATCGGCCGCCACCGAGCGGCTCGCATCCTTCGATCCGAGGATAGAGCCCAGGATCGTGTTGCCGTGCGCGTCGGCCTCGTCGCTGCCGGGCGCGGGCGCGGCGTCGGGGGCGGGCGTACCGTCCAGCCCGCCCGCCGCGGCATGCTGCGCGAGCTTGGGGCCGAGCGCGGGCGCGAGGCTGCCGATCACGCTCTGCAACTGATCGGGCGAAAGCCCGACGCGCGCGCCGATCTGCTGGAGCGCGCCGCCGCCCGCGGCCTGCTCGATCATATCCATCAGCGACATGGGGCACCCTCCAGTGCCGGAACAGGCACGATGCGTGCGACAACATCCGCCGCCCGCGCCTGTTCCGGCGGGCGCGCGCGTTAAGCGGTTTCGGCTGGCAAACGATTGGGTTAGGGGGGCGGTCCGCCGGCCGGGTCGTCCGCGCCGCCGCGCTTGTGAGGCTCCCTACGCATGCTGATGGTCGAGACCGAATTGAGAATGAGCAGCATCCACGGCATCGGCGTCTTCCTGCTAGAGCCGGTACGCAAGGGGGAGACCATCTGGCGCTTCGATCCGCGCATCGACCGGGTCTATGCCGAGGACGAGATCGCGAGCCTCCCCGGCCATGTACAGCGCTTCCTGCGCACCTATTCGACGCTGCACGAGGCCACCGGCCTGTGGGTGCTGTGCGGCGACAACGGGCGGCACTTCAACCACTCGGACACGCCCAACACGCGCTCGGACGGGATCGCCTTCGGCCGCGACCTCGCCGCCGACGACCTGCCCTCGGGCACCGAGCTGACCTCCGACTATACGACGATCTGCGACAGCGTGCGGGTCAACGGCCTGAGCTTTTAGGAGGGGAAAGCCCTCTCCCCTGGGAGAGGGAGCGGGCGGCGGACCTTGATAAGGTTCACGCCCGATGTTGACGGGCGGGTTAGACGCGAAGATGTCACGTCTTTGACGCATGTCCGTCCCGCCTCGATGCGAAGGGAAACACGGTTGGCCGATTTGCCGATGAGCCGCTGGCAGCGGCGCGCGGTGCTGGCGGGCGGGCTCGCCGCGCCCGCGCTGCTGACGCTGGCGGGGCGCGCGCGCGGCGCGGCGCGGGCCGATCCGTTCTCGCTCGGCGTCGCCTCGGGCGATCCCGCGCCCGATTCGGTGGTGCTGTGGACGCGCCTCGCGCCCGAGCCGCTCGCGGGCGACGGCGGCATGGGGCCCCATCCCGTGGCGGTGCGCTGGGAGCTGGCCGAGGATGAGCGTTTCGCGCGCATCGTGCGCCACGGCGAGGCGATCGCGCACCCCGATTGGGGCCATTCGATCCATGTCGAGCCCGCGGGATTGGCGCCCGCGCGGCCCTATTGGTATCGCTTCATCGTCGCGGGCGAGGCCAGCCCGACCGGGCGCACGCACACCGCGCCCGCGCGCGGCGCGGCGGTCGAGCGCGCGCGCTTCTGCTTCGCCTCGTGCCAGCATTACGAGGTCGGGTATTATGCGGCGTACCGCCACATGGTGGCCGAGGAGCCCGACCTGATCCTGTTCGTCGGCGACTATATCTACGAAGGGCCGCCGCAGCCGCGCGTGCGCACGCACCTCAATCCCGAGGCGCGCGACGTGCCCGGCTATCGCGTGCGCTACGCGACCTACAAGAGCGACCCGCTGCTCCAGGCCGCGCACCAGGCGGCGCCCTGGGCGGTGACGTGGGACGATCACGAGGTCGCCAACGATTATGCTGACGATCTCGACGAGCTCAACAGCGATCCCACCGCGTTCCTCAGGCGGCGCGCGGCGGCGTACCAGGTCTATTGGGAGCATATGCCGCTGCGCGGCAGCGCGCGGCCGCACGACGGCGCGAACCGGCTGTACCGCACGCTCGATTGGGGCGCGCTCGCGCAGCTCCAGATCATCGACGATCGCCAGTTCCGCGCGCACCGCGCGTGCCAGCCGCCCGAACTGCTGCCCGCGCACAAGCAATATCAGGTGCTCGTCCCCGAATGCGCCGAGCTGCACGATCCCGCGCGCACGATGCTGGGCGACACGCAGGAGCGCTGGCTGATGGATCGCCTCGGCCGCTCGACCGCGCGCTGGAACCTGCTCACCCAGCAGACGCTGATGTCGAGCCTCGCGCGCGTCGATCCGGCGCATCGCACGGGCGCGCCCGTCTATTCGAGCGACACCTGGTCGGGCTACACCGCCGCGCGTGACCGGATCGTGCGCCGCTGGGCCGAGGCCGGGACCCCCAATCCGATCGCGCTGGGCGGCGACATCCACGCCTTCGCCGCAGCCGACATGCGCCATCCCGACGATCCGTCGCGCATCGTCGGCGCCGAGTTCGTCGGCGGATCGATCACCTCGCTGTTCAACGACCCCGACCTCAAGTTCGAGGCGCGGCGCAGCGGCATCGCCTTCGCCGAGAACGACGTGCGCGGCTATGGCCGCGTCGACCTCACGCGCGACGCGTGCACGGTGACCTTCCGCGGGCTGGCTGACGCGACCCGGATCGATTCGGCGATATCCGATCTCGCGCGTTTCACGCTTCCGGCGGGGCGGCCGGGCATTCAGCAACCCGCCTGAGCATGCTATCGAGGCGGGCGTGACGACGCTCGCGATCTACAGCTCGAAGGGCGGGGTGGGGAAGACCAGCCTCGCGGTCAACCTCGCCTGGGCGTCGGCGACGCTCTCCAGCCGCCGCACCCTGCTGTGGGACCTCGACGCGCAGGGCGGGGCGAGCTTCATCCTCGCGCCCGATCGCGCCGCCGGCGACCAGGCGCGCGCGGTGATCGAGCGCGACCTCGCGCCCGCCCGGCTGATCGTGCCGACCGGGATCGAGCGGCTCGACCTGCTGCCCGCGGATTCCTCGCTGCGCACGCTCGACCTGCTGTTCGCGCGGATCGACCGCAAGAAGCGGCTGCTGCGCATCGGCGAGGCGCTGGCGCGCGATTACGATCGGATCGTGATCGATTGCCCGCCGGGGCTGGGCGTCAGCAACAGCGCCGCGATGCCCGCGTCGGCCACCATGCCGGTGGGGGTCGGGGTCAGCCGGAAGGGGCGGGTGGCATCCCCCACCCGGACGACCATCAGGGCGGTGCGCCCGTCGGGGTTGGCGACCCATGTGCCCCGGTCAACCCGGGGCCGGTTCCACCCGTTATACTCGTAGGACTGCACGGTGCCCTCAGCCCGCAACTCGAAGCGGTATTCGTAGCCAC
>CAXUGZ010000087.1:0-6733 GCA_964250685.1 uncultured Sphingomonadaceae bacterium | reverse complement strand
CGGCACCGGGGTGAAGGTCTATAATTGGCTGTTCACGATGTGGGCGGGCGGGTGCGGTTCGACACGCCGATGCTGTGGGCGCTCGGCTTCCTCGTCACCTTCGTCATCGGCGGGATGACCGGCGTGCTGCTGGCGGTGCCGCCCGCCGATTTCGTGCTCCACAACAGCCTGTTCCTGGTCGCGCATTTCCACAACGTGATCATCGGCGGCGTGCTGTTCGGCGCGTTCGCGGGCTACAGCTACTGGTTCCCCAAGGCGTTCGGCTTCCGCCTGCACGAGGGCTGGGGCACGGCCGCGTTCTGGCTGTGGCTGGTCGGCTTCTACGTCGCGTTCATGCCGCTCTACGTGCTCGGGCTGGAGGGGATGACGCGGCGGCTCCAGCATGAGGACGTGGCGGCATGGCATCCGTGGCTGCTGGTCGCGGCGGCGGGCGCGGGGCTGGTCGCGTGCGCGATCGGCTGCCAGATCGTGCAATTGGTCGTCAGCATCCGCGGCCGCGCCGCGCTGCGCGATGCGACGGGCGATCCGTGGGACGGCCGCAGCCTGGAATGGTCGACGGTGTCGCCGCCGCCCGCGTTCAACTTCGCGGTTCTGCCCCAAGTGGAGGGCGAGGAGCCCTATTGGGGGATCAAGCAGCGCGCGCGCGAGCAGCAGCAGGCGGGCGACGCGCCCGATTACGCGGCGATCGAGGTGCCGCGCAACAGCCCGACCGGCTTCATCACCGCCTTCTTCGTGTCGCTGACGGGCTTCGCGTTGATCTGGCACATCTGGTGGCTGGTGGCGGCGAGCCTGGTCGGCGCCTACGCGACCTTCGTCGTGTTCGCGTGGCGTGACACGGGCGAATATGAGGTCGGCGCGGACGAGGTCGCGCGGATCGACCGCGCAAGCCGCGACGCGCGGCGCACCCTGCTGGATCGGCCGGCATGAGCGCGGCGGCGGCGGCGGGGCGGAGCCTGCACCATGTCGACCACGACGGCGGCGAGGAGAGCGGGAGCGGCGAGGGCGGGCCGGCGCCGATCCGCGTGGTGGTCGGCTACGGCTTCTGGATCTTCCTGCTGAGCGATATCGTCATGTTCTCGGCGTTCTTCGCCGCTTATGCCGTACTGGCGAAGGCGACCGCGGGCGGCCCGAGCGGGCACGATCTGTTCGAGCCCAGGCGCGTCGCGGTCGAGACCGCGTGCCTGCTCGCGTCGAGCTTCACCTGCGGCCTCTCGTTCGTCGCCGCCGAGGCGCGGCGGCGCCTGCCGACGCAGCTGTGGCTGCTGGCGACCGGCCTGCTCGGCTGCGCCTTTCTGGTGCTCGAGCTGCAGGAGTTCGCCGCGATGATCGCGCGCGGCGCCGGGCCGCAGCGCAGCGCCTTCCTGTCCGCCTTCTTCGCGGTGGTCGGCTGCCACGGCCTGCATGTCGGAATCGGCCTGCTGTGGCTCGGCACGATGATGGCGCAATTGTGGGTCAAGGGCTTCCGCGCCGACATCATGCGGCGGCTGCTGTGCTTCAACCTGTTCTGGCACGCGCTCGACATCATCTGGGTGGCGCTGTTCACGATCGTCTATCTGTTGGGAGTGGGCGCGTGAGCGGCGGGTCCGAAGGCGATCGCGGCGACAGCGTGCCCGGCCCGGGCGATGGCCAGGGCCATGGCCCCGGCGTCTATCTGCTCGGGCTGTCGCTCGCGGCGTTGCTCACGATCGCCTCGTTCGTCGTGGCGGGCACGCATCTGGTATGGGGGCCCGCGATCCCAACCGCGCTGGTGGCGCTCGCGGTGGCGCAGATCGGGGTGCATTTGGTGTTCTTCCTCCACATCACCAGCGGGCGCGAGAATACCAACAACGTGCTCGCGCTCGCGTTCGGTACGCTGATCGTGGTGCTGGTGGTGGGCGGTTCGCTGTGGATCATGGCGAACCTCGATGCCCGCATGATGCCGATGGAGAACGTGATGGCGATGCAGCGCTGATGGGCAAGGATTATGACGACGAACTGGCCTCGCTCCAGGAAGCCCTGGTGCGGACGCAGACGGGCATGATCGCGAGCGGCGCGCGCGCGGTGCTCGTGCTCGAGGGCCGCGACGGCGCGGGCAAGGACGGCAGTATCAAGCGCATCACCGAGCATCTCTCAGTGCGCTATACGCGTGTCGTGGCGCTGCCCAAGCCGTCCGACCGCGAGCGTTCGCAATGGTATTTCCAGCGCTACGTCGCGCACCTGCCGGCGGCGGGCGAGCTCGTGATCTTCAACCGCTCCTGGTATAATCGCGCGGGCGTCGAGCGCGTGATGGGTTTCTCCACCCCGGCCGAGCAGGCCGAATTCCTGCGCGACGCCCCCGCGTTCGAGCGGATGCTGGCCGAGAGCGGGATCGTGCTCGTCAAGCTGTGGCTCGACATCTCCAAGAAGGAGCAGAAGCAGCGGCTGGCGGCGCGCCGCACCGATCCGCTCAAGGCGCTCAAGGTGTCCGACATGGACGCGGTCGCGCAGAAGAAGTGGCGCGATTATTCGGCGGCGCGCGACGAGATGCTGGAGCTCACGCATACGCCCATCGCGCCGTGGCATTGCGTGCGCGCCGATCACAAGAAGCCCGCGCGCCTCGCGATCATCCGCCACCTGCTCCACCAGATCGCCCCGGTCGAGATTGCTGGCAAGGTCGATGTGGCGGATCCGGAAATCCTGTTCCCGTTCGATCCCGCCGCGATCAAGGACGGGCGGCTGGCGCCGTGACTCCCTCTCCCCGCCGGGGAGAGGGCTGGGGAGAGGGGGAGCGAGCGTTCAGCGAGCGTCCCAGCCTCGCAGTTGGGAGCCCCTCACCAGCGAACCGGTACGAGGTGCCCCCGGCACCTCGTAGGTCATGCCGGGGGCATGACCGGCCGGCTCGCTCCTCTCCCGCCGGGAGAGGGCTTAAGTCTGCTCCACCAGATCGCGGTGGCCGACGGGCGGCTGGCGCCGTGACTCCCTCTTCCCGCCGGGAGAGAGCTTGGGTCAGTCCGCCCCGACCGGCGGCAGCGGCACCGGCGGGATCGTCATCGCCACCACCTCGCCGTCGCGCCGCGTGATGCCGTAGAGCGTGCGTGGCGCCGCGCGGTCCCACGACCAGGCCTGCCCGTCGAGCGGCGCCGCGATGGTCGCGATATGCTCGAGCGTCGGCCCCTCGCCCGGCTCGCGCAGCACGTAGATTTCGGGGCGGTCGTGCCCAGTCACGTAGAGCAGCCCGTCATCGCCCCAGCTTCCGCCCGAATCGCTCTTGGGTGCGAATGATGCCAGCACCGTATCGGGGAAGCGATAGCCGCCGACCTGGCGCCACTCGCGGTCGAATTTCTCCACCGCCGAGAAACGATGGTCGCGCCCCGGCTCGCCGCCGCCGGCATCGTAATTGGCGAAGCCCGCCCACCAATAATCGCCGCGCCGCTCGATCCAGGTGAGCGAGCCGATCCGAATGCCGAGCGGCACCGATCTGGCGTGCTTCATCGTCGCGGTGTCGAAGAACTCGACCGAGCTCGCCATCGGCAGCTCGGGAAAGTCCGAATTGGCGCACACCAATTGCGCGCCGTCCACCGTGCACGAATTGAGGTGGAGGATGCGCCGGCCGTCGCCGATCCACTCGCCCGCCTTGGCGCCGGTGCGCTTGTCGTATTTGGCAATGCGCGTGTTCGCCACCGCGTAGAAATAGCCTGCGTCCACCGCGACGCCCTGGCGCGCCTCGGGCGCGGGATAGCGGCGCAGCGCGCGCGCCTGCAATTCGGCGATCGGCGGCGGCGCGGGCGGGGCCGCACAGGCGCCTCCCGCGGCGAGGCAGCACGCCCCCGCCAGCATCCACGCGGCGATCCGTCCGGTTGCGATCGTCATGTCGTTCTCCTCGTCGGGCGGGCGAAGCCCGCGCCGCATGGTATAGCCGCCGGGCCCCTTGCCCGCGAGCAAGCGTCTGCGCCCCGCGCACCTCGCCATTGCGCATCGCGGCGAAGGCTGGAAAGGAGTGCCGTCGGAGACACGAGGACGCATGATCAAGGTTCTGGAACAGCTCGAGCAGAAACGCGCGGCGGCCGCGCTCGGCGGCGGGCGCAAGCGGATCGACGCGCAGCACGCCAAGGGGCGGCTCACCGCGCGCGAACGGCTCGACGTGCTGCTCGATCCCGGCTCGTTCGAGGAGCTCGACATGTATGTCGAGCATAATTGCGTCGATTTCGGCATGCAGGAGACGGTCATCCCCGGCGACGGCGTGGTCACCGGATCGGGCACGATCAACGGGCGGCTGGTGTTCGTCTTCAGCCAGGACTTCACCGTCTTCGGCGGCTCGCTGTCCGAGCGGCACGCGCAGAAGATCTGCAAGATCATGGACATGGCGCTGAAGGTCGGCGCGCCCGTGATCGGGCTCAACGATTCGGGCGGCGCGCGCATCCAGGAGGGCGTGGCCTCGCTCGGCGGCTATGCCGAGGTGTTCCAGCGCAACGTGCTCGCGAGCGGCGTGGTGCCGCAGATCAGCCTCATCATGGGGCCGTGCGCGGGCGGCGCGGTCTATTCGCCTGCGATGACCGACTTCATCTTCATGGTGAAGGATTCGAGCTACATGTTCGTCACCGGACCCGACGTGGTCAAGACCGTCACCAACGAGGTGGTGACGCAGGAGGCGCTGGGCGGCGCGGTGACGCACTCCACCCGCTCGGGCGTCGCCGACATCGCGTTCGACAACGACATCGAGGCGCTGAT
Source organism: uncultured Sphingomonadaceae bacterium (assembly GCA_964250685.1). GTDB lineage: Bacteria > Pseudomonadota > Alphaproteobacteria > Sphingomonadales > Sphingomonadaceae > Sphingomonas_I. Next base: position 2,047 of record CAXUGZ010000087.1, on the reverse strand, counting down.
CGCGACGCGCGACTTCGTCGATTTCCTGCCGCTCTCCAACCGCCACGATCTGCCGCTGCGCCCGACCGACGATGCGTGGGACCGGATCGATCCGAGCCTCGACACCCTGATCCCCGACAGCGCGAGCAAGCCCTACGACATGCGCGAGCTGATCGCCAAGGTGGTCGACGAGGGCGATTTCTTCGAGACGCAGCCGACGCACGCGGGCAACATGCTCACCGGCTTCGGCCGGATCGAGGGGCGCACGATCGGCATCGTCGCGAACCAGCCGATGGTGCTGGCGGGCGTGCTCGACATCAACTCGTCGAAGAAGGCGGCGCGCTTCGTGCGCTTCTGCGACGCGTTCGACATCCCGATCGTGACCTTCGTCGACGTGCCGGGCTTCCTCCCCGGCGTCGCGCAGGAGCATAACGGCATCATCAAGCACGGCGCGAAACTGCTGTTCGCCTATGCCGAGGCGACCGTGCCCAAGATCACCGTCATCACCCGCAAGGCCTATGGCGGCGCCTACGACGTGATGGCGTCCAAGCATCTGCGCGGCGACCTCAACTATGCCTGGCCGACCGCCGAGATCGCGGTGATGGGGGCGAAAGGCGCGGTCGAGATCATCTTCCGCAAGGACATCGGCGACGCGGACAAGATCGCCGCGCGCACCGCCGAATACGAAGCGCGCTTCGCCAACCCCTTCGTCGCCGCGAGCCAGGGCTTCATCGACGAGGTGATCATGCCGCACTCGACGCGCCGGCGGATCGCGCTGGGCTTGCGCAAGCTGCGCAACAAGCGGCTGGAGAACCCGTGGAAGAAGCATGACAATATCCCGCTATGATCTCCCCTTCCCCGTCAGGGGAGGGGGTTGGGGGGTCGGGGAGTCCGGCGTGCGATGGGCGGCTGGCGTCCCCCACCCCAACCCCTCCCCTGAGGGGGAGGGGCTCTCATGAACCTCGGCCGCCTCAACCATGTCGGTGTGGCGACGCCGTCGATCGAGCGATCGGCGGCGATGTGGCGCGACATGCTCGGCGCGACGCGCGTCCACGACGCCTTCGACCTGCCCGCGCAAGGCGTGCGGGTGTGCTTCGTCGATGCGGCGAACTGCCAGATCGAGCTGATCGAGCCGCTGGGCGAAGCCTCGCCGCTGCACGGCTTCCTCGCGCGCAACCCGGCGGGCGGGCAGCACCATGTCTGCTTCGAGGTGCCGGACGTCCCCGCCGTCGCCGCCGAGATGGCGGCGAAGGGCGCGCGCGTGCTCGGGGCGCCGCGGATCGGCGCGCACGGCCTGCCGGTGATCTTCCTCCATCCGAAGGACATGGGCGGCGTGCTGGTCGAGCTGATGGAGACGCCCGTTGGCCACTGAGCGCGCGAACTCCCTCTCCCAGAGGGAGAGGGTTGGGGTGAGGGGATCCGACGCTCGAACTCCAAGCGCCGGAGCCCCTCGCCCTCCCGCCTGCGGCGGGCCCCTCCCTCTCCCCATGGGAGAGGGGGATTGAGCGATGCGCCCGCCCCGGAGCCGATGCCCGGCGAGGACCCCGGCGTCGCGCCGCGCGCGCGCGACCTGCCCGAGCCGAAGGCGCAGGCGGGCCTCGCCGACTGGGCAGCGCTTGCCGCGCGCGAGGTGAAGGGTCGCGACCTCACGTGGCACACGCCCGAGGGGATCGCGGTCAAGCCGCTCTATACCGCCGAGGATATCGCCGGCATCGACCCCGGCCTGCCCGGTTTCGTCCCCTTCACCCGCGGCGTGCGCGCATCGATGTATGCCGGGCGGCCGTGGACGATCCGCCAATATGCCGGCTTCTCGACCGCGGCGGAATCGAACGCCTTCTACCGCCGCAATCTCGCCGCCGGTCAGAAGGGGCTGTCGGTCGCGTTCGATCTCGCCACCCACCGCGGCTATGACAGCGACCACCCCCGCGTCGCCGGCGACGTCGGCAAGGCGGGCGTCGCGATCGACTCGGTCGAGGACATGAAGCTGCTGTTCGACGGCATCCCGCTCGATCGGATGTCGGTCTCGATGACGATGAACGGCGCGGTGATCCCGATCCTCGCCTTCTTC
>CAXUGZ010000086.1:4425-6734 GCA_964250685.1 uncultured Sphingomonadaceae bacterium | reverse complement strand
GCCTGCGGGTCCCTGGCCGGGCTGGTATGGTGCGGCGCGATCCCGAGATGCTCGGGCGTGAAGCAGAAGGTGACGGTCGTGTCGAATTCGGCGATCGCCTCCATCTGGCGATCGAACCAGTCGAGCGCGCCGGGGCGGAAGCTGTCCGCCCAGGAGAGGCCGGTGCGCAGCTTGCGCGTGCCCAGCCGCTTCATCCACGCGACCGCGTCGTCTAGCCGGGGATCGTGGAAGTGGAACCACTGCATCAGCCCCATCTCGGACGCGACGCGGGCATAATCGTCCAGCGCGGGCTTGGGCGTGCCGTCCTCGCGGATCAGCCCCATGTAGAAATGGCGGTAATAGGACGACCCCTCCGCCTCGCGGTGGCGCGTCTCGGCGCCCCACGCCATCGGCAGGTCGTAGAGCGAATACCAGAAGACGCGCGGCACGCGGCCGATCAGCAGCTCGGCGGTCCGGTTGAGGCCGAACACCTGCACCTCCTCGGCCCCGAACGAGCCGACGCCGACCTCGGTCGCCCAGATCTCCTTGTCGGGCACGACCGCCTCGATCTCGGCGATCCGATCGGGCCAGGCGTGGATCGGCCACAAATTCCAGTCGAGCGGGAAGCCGTGCACCGCCACCACCTCCACCGCGTCGAGCACGCCCATGTCGCGCATCCGCCGCGTCCAGTGCGGATCAATCGGCGACATGCCGCCGAGCACGCGCTTGACCTCCGGGTTGATCGAGCGGATCGCCGCGCCCGCGCGGATCACCGTGTCGGCGAAGATCGTCCAGTCGGGATCGTGGACGGGGTCCCAATGCGACTTGTTGTTGGGCTCGTTCCAGATCATCGCCGCTTCGATCATGCGCGAATCCCCTCCGCCGGCCCGCGCGCGGGATAGGCCGCCATCGGCGCGTCGCTCCAATCGGCGAAGGGCACCTCGGCCACGCGGCACAGATAGACCTCGTCGACTGGCCCGCGTTCGATCGCGAAGCCCGACGCGCGCAGCATCGCCTCGCTGCACGCGCGGTTGGGCGCCCACCAATTGGTCCAGTCGCCCGCGAACTGGCGCTCGATGAAGTGCAGCTTGGGATAGCGCGGATCGTAGAAATAGGACGGCGGATCGAACGTGCCCGCGACGTGATAGGGATGGTCCTCGGGCACCTCGCTCACCTCGTTCGATCCCTGCTGCATCGACTGGAACAGCAGCATGTCGCCGGCGACATGCGCGCGGATCAGATCGAGCGCGAGCAGCGGATGGCGCAGATGGTAGAGCACGCCCATGAAGATCACGAGATCGAAGCGCTCGCCCAGTGCGGCCACGTCGTAGACCGAGAGCCGGGCGAATTCGATGCCCTGGAAGCCGAGCGCGCGCGTCGCCAGCCGCGCCTGATCGAGATAGCGCTCGTCGCTGTCGATGCCCAGCACGCGCGCCGCGCCGCGCCGCTTCATCTCGACCGAATAGAAGCCCGCGTTGCAGCCGATGTCGAGCACGCTCTTGCCCGTCAGGTCGTCGGGCAGCAGCGAGGCGAAGCGCGCGAACTTGAAATTGGGATAGTCGCCCAGGAAATGATCGGGCGCGGTCGGCACGCCGTCGAGATCGATATTGTGGAACCAGGGGGCGAGCGCCGCGATCTCGTCGCGCAAGCCCGCGCGCGCGGACGGCAGGGCGGGATCGCGCTCGCTCATGCCGCGCGCTCGTTGAGCGCGACGATGCGGCCGCCGCCGTCGTGCAGCGCGATCGTGGTGAGCGAGCCCGGGTCGCAATCGAACGCGAGCAGGCGATCGGGATCGAGCCCGAGATAATGCGCCACCACGCCGCGGATGATGTCGCAATGGCTGACGCACAGCACCGGCCGTTCCTCCTCCGTCAGCGTCCCGATATGGCCGATCGCGCGCGCCGTGGCGTCCGCCATGCTCTCTCCCCCCGGTGTGCGCGCGCGCCCACGCGCAGCGTTCCAGTGATGCCATTCGGGATCGTTGTCGAGCGCTTCGAAGCTTGATCCCGTCCAGCGGCCGAAATCGATCTCGTCGAGCGCGGGGGCGATTGCCACGACCATGTCGTGCGGCCCCGCGACGATCTGCGCGGTCTCGCGCGCGCGGCGGCGCGGGCTGGAGTGGATCGCGCCGAGCGGGGCGGCGGCAAGGCGGCGGGCGGCACCCCACCGGGCGCTCGCCGTGCCAATCGCCGCGTACCGCGCGCTCTGATCGTTTGGGCGGAAGCCGAGGGTCGCGCGCGCCGCTCCAGTGATCTGGACGCCGCCGGGTGCGAGCCCCCTCCAGCCGCCGACCTGGGCGGGCACGCCATCGGTGAAACGCACGAGGTTCC
>CAXUGZ010000086.1:0-4415 GCA_964250685.1 uncultured Sphingomonadaceae bacterium | reverse complement strand
CCGAACGGCCGCTGAGCACGTGGCCGACTTCGGCATGGCTGCCGTGGCGCGCGAGGAGGATGGTTGCGCTCACGCGGAGCGATGGAGCGGCGGCGCGAGCTTCAACATTGAAGCTTGCAACATCGCGTCGCCGCTGTAGTTCCCGCAGCGCCGAAAAAAACCTTGCTTGCCAACGCCGGCAAGCACAGGAAGATGAAGAAGATGCATCTGTTCGACCGATATCAAGTCGCGTTAAAATCAGGACTAACTTAGATTAGGCAGCGCGGGTTGGCGACAGGCGCGGTCTGGTCGCCAGGCTTGTGCGCCGCAACGCTTCGTAACACCGGGAGGGCTGGTGGAGACAATATTGATTACCGGCGGCGCGGGCTTCATCGGCCGCTTCGTCACGAGCGAGCTGCTGCGGCGGGGCCATCGCGTGCGCGTGCTCGACAGCCTGATCGAGCAGGTCCACGGGCAGACCGACGGCGCGGCGCTGCTCGATCCCGAGGCCGAGCTGATCCGCGCCGACGTGCGCGACGGCGATGCGGTCGCGCGCGCACTCAAGGGCGCGGACAGCGTGATCCATCTCGCGGCCGAGGTGGGCGTCGGCCAATCGATGTACGAGGTCGAGCGCTACACCTCGACCAACGACGTCGGCACCGCGGTCCTGTTCGAGAAGCTGATCGCGGATCGCAAGCGCCGCGTCGTCACCGCCTCGTCGATGAGCATCTACGGCGAGGGGCTGTATCGCGATGCCGACGGCGCGCTCGTGCAGGATGCCGCGCGCAATTCGTTGCGCGACGGCCAGGCGAACTGGGAGCCGACCGACGCGCGCGGGCGCCCGCTCACCCCCGTGGCGACGCCCGAGTGGAAGCAGCCCAACCTCGCCTCGATCTACGCGCTCAACAAATATGTGCAGGAGCGCACGACCCACATCATGGCCGCGCCCTACGGCATGGAGGGCGTGTGCCTGCGCCTGTTCAACGTCTACGGGCCGGGGCAGGCGCTCTCGAACCCCTATACCGGGGTGCTCGCGATCTTCGCCTCGCGGCTGTTGAACGGGCAGCAGCCGATGATCTTCGAGGATGGCGAGCAGCGCCGCGATTTCGTGCACGTGACCGACGTCGCGCGCGCCTTCGCCGACGCGCTGGAACTGCCGCAGGCGGCGGGCGGCACCTTCAACATCGGATCGGGGCGCGACCGATCGGTCAAGGAGATCGCGACCGAGCTCGCGCGCGCGATGGGCAAGAACGACATCGCCCCCGAGATCGTCGGCAAGGCGCGCATCGGCGACATCCGCCACTGCTTCTGCGACACGCGCCTCGCCGCCGACGCGCTCGGCTTCAGCGCGCGGCAGGATTTCGGCGCGGGGCTGGCCGAGCTCGCCGACTGGGTCGGCCGGCAGACCGCGTCCGACCGCGTCGACCAGATGCGCGCCGAACTGGAAGCCAAGGGGCTGGTGGCGTGATGGATCGCCCGATCCTCATCACCGGCGGCGCGGGCTTCATCGGCTCCAACCTCACCGACCGGCTGGCGGGGGAGGGGCATCGCGTGATCGTCTACGACGCGCTGTCGCGCCCGGGCGTCGAGGCGAACCTCGCCTGGCTGAGGCAACGCCACGGCGACGCGATCGAGCCGATCGTCGCCGACATCCGCGACGAGGCGACCCTCGCCGACGCCGCCGCGCGCGCGGGCGCGGTGTTCCACCTCGCGGCGCAGGTGGCGGTGACCACCAGCCTCGCCGATCCGCGCGCCGATTTCGCGATCAACATCCTCGGCACGCTCAACCTGCTCGAGGCGTTGCGCACGCGCAATCCGGGCGTGCCGCTGATCTTCGCCTCGACCAACAAGGTCTATGGCGACCTCGCCGACCTCGATTTCGCGCTGGAGGGCGCGCGCTACGTGCCCGTCGACGCCGAGGTGCGCGCGCACGGCATCGGCGAGCGCCGCCCGCTCGATTTCCACACGCCCTATGGCTGCTCGAAGGGCGCGGCCGATCAATATGTGCTCGATTATGCGCGCAGCTTCGGCGTGCCGAGCGCGGTGCTGCGGATGAGCTGCATCTACGGCCAGCGCCAGATGGGCACCGAGGACCAGGGCTGGGTCGCGCACTTCCTCATCAGCGCGCTGGAGGGCAGGCCGATCACGCTCTACGGCGACGGCTGCCAGGTGCGCGACATCCTCGACGTCTCCGACGCGGTCGATGCGTATCTCGCGGCGTGGCGGCGAATCGATCGGGTGAGCGGGCGCGCGTTCAACCTGGGCGGCGGGCCGGACAACGCGGTCAGCCTGCGCGTGCTGCTGGCGCATATCGGCGCGCTCATCGGGCGCGAGGTCGAGGTCGGCTATGCCGATTGGCGCGCGGGCGACCAGCGCTATTTCGTCGCCGATACGCGCGCGGCCGAAGCCGCCTTGGAGCTCCGCGACAAGCTGGCGTGGCGGGAGGGGGTGGCGCGGCTCGCGCGCTGGCTCGCCGAGGCGCGCGGCATCAACTGGCCGATCGGCCTGCCCGCCGAGGCGGCGGCGTGAGCGGCAGGAGCGCGCACACGCGCTTGCTGCTCACCGCCGATGCGGTGGGCGGCGTGTGGCAGTACGCGACCGATCTCGCGCGCGCACTGGCGCCGCTGGGCGTGGAGACGGTGCTGGCGCTGCTCGGCCCCGCGCCGTCCGCCGAGATGCGCGCCGCCGCGCGCGCCATCCCCGGCGCGACCTTGATCGAGACGGGCCTGCCGCTCGACTGGCTCGCCGATTCGCCTGAGGAGGTGCAGCTCGCCGGCCGCCGCTTGGCCGAGCTGGCGGCGCATGTCGGCGCCGACATCGTCCAGCTCAACCAGCCCGCGCTCGCCGACGGCGCGCAATTCCCGGTGCCCGTGATCGCGGTGGCGCATAGCTGCCTCGCCACCTGGTGGGCGGCGACGGAGCAAGCGCCGCCGCCGGAGGCGTTTGCGTGGCGGATCGCGCAGCATGCGCGCGGGCTGCGCGCCGCCGACCGCGTCGTCGCGCCGAGCGCCGCCTTCGCCGCCGCGACGAGCGCCGCCTACGCGCTCGCGGCGAGCCCGTTGGTGGTGCACAATGGCCGCGCGCCGTTGACGGGGCCGCCCGCCGAAATGCGTGACGTTGGCTTCACCGCCGGGCGGTTGTGGGACCGCGCCAAGGACCTCGCCACGATCGATCGCGCCGCCGCGCGGACGCGCGTGCCGATCGAGGCGGCGGGCGCGCTGGCGGGCCCGAACGGCGAGGCGGTGCGGCTCGATCACGTCCGCGCGCTGGGGCGGATCGACGAAGCCGCGCTCGGCGCATGCCTTGCCGCGCGGCCGGTGTTCGTTTCCGCCGCGCGCTACGAGCCGTTCGGCCTGGCGGTGCTCGAGGCCGCCGCCGCCGGCTGCGCGCTGGTGCTCGCCGACATCCCCACCTTCCGCGAATTGTGGGACGGCGCGGCGATGTTCGTCGCGCCCGCGGACGACGGCGGGTTCGCCGAGGCGATCGACAGGCTGGTCGGCGACCCGTCCATGCGCCTCCGGTCGGGCGAGCAGGCGCGCGCCGCCGCCGCGCGCTACACCCCCGGGCGGATGGCGGCGGCCATGGCCGAACTCTACGCCGAAGTCCGCTCCGACGCCGCGCGGGCCGCCGCATGAGGATCGTCTATTTCACGCACTCGCTCGCCTCGTGCTGGAACCACGGCAACGCGCATTTCCTGCGCGGGGTGCTGAGCGAGCTGATCGCGCGCGGGCACGACGTGCGCGCGTTCGAGCCGGAGGGGAACTGGAGCCGCGCCAGCCTGATCGCCGATCATGGCGAGGAGGGGCTCGCCGCCTATCGCGCCGCCTATCCCGAGCTGTCGTCCGAAGGTTTCGCGGCCGATGCCGATCCCGCCGAGCTGATCGGCGACGCCGAGCTGGTGATCGTGCATGAATGGAACGATCCGGTGTTGGTCGCGGCGATCGGCCGCGCGCGGATCGCCGGCGGCCGCTTCACGCTGCTGTTCCACGACACGCATCACCGCGCGGTGAGCGACCCGCAGGCGATCCGCGCGTTCGACCTGTCGGGCTATGACGGCGTGCTCGCGTTCGGCGAGGCCTTGTCCGAGGTGTATCGCCGCTGGGGCTGGGGCGGGCGCGTGTGGACGTGGCACGAGGCGGCCGACACGCGCCGCTTCCACGCGCCCGCGCAGGAGGGCGATCGCCACGGCCTCGTCTGGATCGGCAATTGGGGCGATGGCGAGCGCACGCGCGAGCTGGAGGACTTCCTGTTCCGCCCTGCGCGCGAGGCGGGGCTTCCGCTCGACCTGTACGGCGTGCGTTATCCGCACGAGGCGCGCGAGACGCTTGCGCGCTACGGCATCGTGTATCACGGCTGGGCGCCGAATGCCGCCGCGCCGGGCATCTTCGCGCGCCACCTGGCGACGGTGCACGTGCCGCGCGGATATTATGCGACGA
>CAXUGZ010000085.1:4571-6744 GCA_964250685.1 uncultured Sphingomonadaceae bacterium | reverse complement strand
CGAACGAGAAGTTGCCGAGCATCTCGAAGAAGGTGTGGTGGCGCGCGGTGTAGCCCACATTGTCGAGATCGTTGTGCTTGCCGCCCGCGCGCACGCACTTCTGGCTGGAGGTGGCGGTGGCGTAAGGCCGCGTCTCCAGCCCGGTGAACACGTTCTTGAACGGCACCATGCCCGCGTTGACGAACATCAGGGTCGGGTCGTTGTGCGGCACCAACGGCGCCGACGGCACGATCCGGTGCCCCGCGCTCGCGAAATAGTCGAGGAAGGACCGGCGGATGTCGTTGGTCGAGGTCATGCCAGCGACTTAGTGGAGGGGCGCGGGCTTCTCAAGCGCGGCCGCCTTGGCCCCTCTCCCCATGGGATCGTTGCGAATACGGCCGTCACCCCGGCGAAGGCCGGGGTCCACCGTCCCGCATACTCCCAAGCCTTTAATTTCGTTGACCGTGGATGCCGGAACAAGTCCGGCATGACGAAGAAAAAGTGGTTCTGAGAACTACGCAACGATCCCTCAGGGGAGAGGGCTAAGTCAGCGCCTCCAGCACGGCCAGCCGCAGTTCGGGCACCCCCATCCCCTGCTCGCTCGAGGTGACGAGCAGATCGGGGTGCGCGGCGGGGTGCTTGCGCGCTTCGGCGGCGGTGGCCGCGCACCGCATCGAGCGCGCTGGCCTTGATCTTGTCGGCCTTGGTCAGCACCAGCCGGTACGACACCGCCGCCTGGTCGAGCATCGCCATCACCTCGCGATCGACCTCCTTGAGGCCGTGGCGGCTGTCGACCAGCACGAGCGCGCGCTTGAGCGTCGGGCGGCCGCGCAGGAAATCGTTGATTAGGTGGCGCCAGCGGCGCACCACATCCTTGGGCGCCTCGGCGAAGCCGTAGCCGGGCATGTCGACCAGCCGCAGCCTGGGCGGCTCGCCCACCTCGAAGAAGTTGAGCTCCTGCGTGCGCCCGGGGGTGTTCGAGGTGCGGGCGAGCCCGTTGCGCCCCGCCAGCGCGTTGAGCAGCGACGACTTGCCGACGTTCGAGCGGCCGGCGAACGCGATCTCGGGCAGGTCGGCGGGCGGCAGGAATTCCAGCCCCGGCGCGGACTTCAAGAAGGCGATCGGCCCGGCGAAGAGCTTGCGCGCTTCCTCCAGCATCTCCCTCTCCCCTTCAGGGGAGAGGGCCGGGGAGAGGGGGTGAGGCGCCAAGCCTGCAACCGACTCCCCCTCTCCCAACCCTCTCCCCCAAGGGGGAGAGGGATTTTGCGGCGTGCTCATGTCTTGGCCGCCGCGGGATCGTCCTTCATCCCCGGGGTGCGCGCGTAGAGGAACTGCTGCTGCGCCAGCGTGAGCAGGTTGTTCGCGACGTAGTAGAGCTGGAGGCCGGCGGCGAGCGGCGCGAAGAACAGCATCATCATCCATGGCATGAACATCATCACCTGCTGCTGCGCGGGATCGGTCGCGGCCGGGTTCATCTTCATCTGCAGCCACATCGTGATGCCGAGCAGGATCGCGAGCACCCCCAGATGCAGCATCGCCGGCGGCTCGAACGGAAGGTAGCCGAACAGGTTGATCGGGGTGAGCGGATCGGGCGCGGACAGATCGCGGATCCACAGCGTGAAGGGCTGGTGGCGCATCTCGATCGAGAGCATCAGAACCTTGTAGAGCGCGATGAAGATCGGCATCTGGATGAAGATCGGCAGGCAGCCGGCGAGCGGGTTCGCCTTCTCCGCCTGATACAGCTTCATCATCTCCTGCTGGAGCCGGGGCTTGTCCTCCTTGTGCCGCTCCTGCAGCGCCTTCATCTTGGGCTGGATGCGGCGCATCGCCGCCATCGACTTGAACTGGCGCTGCGCCACCGGGAACAGCAGGGCGCGCACGATGAAGGTCAGCAGGATGATCGCCACGCCGAAATTGCCGACGTGGTGGAACAGCCAGTCGAGCAGGTAGAAGATCGGCTTCTCGAACCACACGAACCAGCCCCAGTCGATCGCGCGATCGAACTGCGCGATCCCGGCCTTCTCGTAGCTGTCGAGCACCGCCACTTCCTTGGCGCCCGCGAAGAAGCGATTGGTAACGGCCTGCTGACCGTTCGGCGCGACGATCACCGGCTGTCCCGCAAAATCCGCCTGATATTGATTGCCGCCGGCCGGGGCGAAGCGCGCGGCGACCGGGGTGCCCGACGCGGGGATCA
>CAXUGZ010000085.1:0-4561 GCA_964250685.1 uncultured Sphingomonadaceae bacterium | reverse complement strand
CGCGCCCGCGACATCGGCCTGGTACTGGGTGTCGTCCCCGGCACGGAAGCTTGCATCGACGCCCAAATCCTGCGGCGGCACCAAGGCGGTCTGCCAATATTTGTCGCCGAAGCCGATCCAGCCGCCGGTGGTGTGGAAGCTGCGGCCCGGCGGGCCCGCTTTGTCGAGATCCTTGAACGACACCGAATAATCGGTCGATCCGTTGAACGCGCCGACCGGGCCGGTGTGCATCGTCCAGCTCGACGGGTCCTTCGACACGCCGCGGCGGCTGACGAGCGCATAGGAGCGCACCGTGACGGGTGCCGCGCCCGCATTGGTCATCGTCTGGCGCACGCTGAACATATATTGCGCGTCGACCGCGATCTCGATCCGGAAGCTCTGGCCATGGCCGTTGTCCCAGTTCAAGGTCACGGGGGTGGTCGGCGTGAGGCGGTTGCCCGACGCGCTCCACAGCGTATCGGGGCCGGGCAGCGCGATATTGCCGCCCGACCAGCCGAAGGCGGCGAAATAGCTGTCGGGCGCCCCGCCGGGCGAGAGCAGGCGGACGGGCGGCGCATCCTTGGCGATCGTCTCGCGGTGGCCGAGCAGGACGAGATCGTCGACGCGCGCCCCTTTGAGCGCGATCGATCCGGCGAGCAGCGGCGTGTCGATCACGACGCGCGGGCTGTCGCGCAGCACGATCGCGCGGTCGCGCACCGCCGTGGGGCGGCTCTGCTGCGATTCGGGGGTCGGCAGCGCCACCTGCTTGCCCGCCTTGACCGCGGTCGTCTGCGGGAACAGCCGGCTGGAGGCGATCGTCCACCCCACGAAGACGATCACCGACAGCAGCACCGCCAGGATAAGGTTACGCTGATTTTCCACGTTGTTACCGATTATCTCCGGGAGGAACCGGATCGAAGCCGCACCCGCCCCAGGGGTGGCACCGACACAGGCGCTTGACCGCCAGCGCGCTGCCGGCGAGCGCCCCATAGCGCGACCAGGCCTCGATCGCATAGGCCGAGCAGGACGGCGCGTAGCGGCAGGTGGGCGGCAGCGCGCGCGACGGCCCAACCTGCCACAGGCGCGCGATCAGGATCAGCAGGCGCGCGATCATCGCGCTACCTTGCCGAGCGCCTTGCGCAGCTCGGCGCGCAGCTGCGCATGATCGCGCTCGATCCCGCCCGCGCGTCCGATCAGCACGTGATCGGCGCCGGGAACGCCATGATCGGGCAGGAACTCGCGCGCGAGCGCGCGCAGGCGGCGCTTCATGCGGTTGCGCACCACCGCCGAGCCGATCTTCCTGGTGACGGTGAAGCCCATCGCCATCGCCGGATCGCCGTCGCCGCGCGCGCGCACGAGCAGGACGAAGCCCGGCATCGGCGCGCGGCGGCCGGCATTGGCGGCGAGGAACTCGGCGCGACGCCGCATGCGTCGCAGCGCGGGCGCGGTCTCGCTCAGGCGGAGAGCTTGGCGCGGCCGCGCGCGCGGCGCGCCGCGAGCACCTTGCGCCCGCCGGGCGTGGCGCTGCGCGCGCGGAAGCCGTGGCGCCGCTTGCGCACGAGCCTGCTCGGCTGAAAGGTCCGCTTCATCGGATATGTCCCTGCAATGCAAAAAGCCGCCGATCATGCGGCGGCCGGTCAGCTATGGGTCGTTAGCCACGCGACCCGCCAAAGTCAATCGGAGCCGCGGGGCGGCGCGCCGCGGCCCGGCGGCGCATCACGCGATCGGCGAGGCGGCCGAGCCGGGGCCAGCGCCGCTTGAGCCTGACGTAGCGCCGCTTCGCCCACGCCGAATTGCCGATCACCAGCGTCAACCCGCCCGCGAAGACGAAGATCCCCCCCGGGCCGGGCAGCAGGCCGACGAGGGGCGCAAGCGCGATCAATACCCAGCCGAGCACGAGGCGTGGCAGCCGCCACCGCGAGATGATCCGATCGGCGATGCGCGACACATGGACGGCGCGCGGCCGCACCGCAAGCCCGCTCGACACCAGCCCGCTCCACCCAAGCCCGCTCGACAGGGACCGCGCGCGCACGCTACCTGAGGCCCGGGTCCACCGGGAGGAACGATGGTCGCGCTCGTCTCGACGGTGGCTTTTCTGGGGCTCGAGGCGCGCGCGGTCGAGGTGCAGGTGCAGGTCACGCCCGGCCTGCCCGCGTTCGTCGTGGTCGGGCTCGCCGACAAGGCGGTGGCGGAGAGCCGCGAGCGCGTGCGCGGCGCGCTGGCGGCGATCGGGCTCGCGCTCCCGCCCAAGCGGATCGCGGTCAACCTCTCCCCCGCCGATCTGCCCAAGGAGGGATCGCATTACGATCTGCCCGTCGCGCTGGGGCTGCTGGGCGCGATGGGGGTGATCGATGCCGAGACGCTGGCGGGGCATGTCGTCATCGGCGAGCTCGGGCTCGACGGGCGCATCTCGGCGGTGCCGGGCGTGCTGCTCGCGGCGCTGCACGCCTCCGAACGCGAGCTCGGGCTGGTCTGCCCCGCCGCGCAGGGCCCCGAGGCGGCGTGGGCGGGGTCGATCGAGATCGTCGCCGCGCCCGACCTGATGGCGCTGCTCGACCATTTCCGCGGGCTGCGGCCGCTCGCCCAGCCGCACCCCGGCGAGGCCGAGGGGGGCGCAACCGGACCCGATCTGCGCCAGGTAAAAGGCCAGGAGACCGCCAAGCGCGCGCTGGAGATCGCGGCGGCGGGCGGGCACAACCTCCTGATGGTTGGGCCGCCCGGCGCGGGCAAGTCGCTGATGGCGGCGTGCCTGCCCGGCATCCTGCCCGATCTCACCCCGCCCGAGGCGCTCGAGCTGTCGATGGTGGCGAGCGTCGCGGGCACGCTGCACGACGGGCGGATGTCGCGCACGCGGCCGTTCCGCAGCCCGCACCATTCGGCCTCGATGGCGGCTTTGGTCGGCGGCGGGCTGAAGGTGCGGCCGGGCGAGGTCAGCCTGGCGCATCTGGGCGTGCTGTTCCTCGACGAGCTGCCCGAATTCCAGCGCCCGGTGCTCGATTCGCTGCGCCAGCCGCTGGAGACCGGCCGCATCACCGTCGCTCGCGCCAACGGCCACGTCACCTTTCCGGCGCGGGTGCAGCTCGTCGCGGCGATGAATCCGTGCCGCTGCGGGCATCTCGGCGACGCCGCGCGCGCGTGCAGCCGCGCGCCGCGCTGCGCCGCCGATTACCAGGCGCGCGTCTCCGGCCCGCTGCTCGACCGCATCGACCTGCATGTCGAGGTGGCGGCGGTGAGCGCGGCCGATCTGGTGCTGCCCCCGCCCGCCGAGGGATCGGCCGAGGTCCGCGCGCGCGTCGGCGCGGCACGCGGCACGCAGACCGCGCGCTATGCGGGCCAGGGCATCCGCACCAATGCCGAGGCGGATGGCGCCCTGCTCGACGCGGTCGCCACCCCCGACGAGCCGGGCCGCGCGCTGCTCGCGCAGGCGGCGGCGGCGATGCGGCTGTCGGCGCGCGGCTATACGCGCGTGCTGCGCGTGGCGCGCACGATCGCCGATCTGGCGGACGCGGCGACGGTCGGCCGCGTGCACATCGCGGAGGCGCTGAGCTACCGCCTGCGGCCGCCCACCAATTGAGCCGCGGTCACGCGCCTGCGAAAACCGCTATGCGGCCGGGCCACGCCGCCTTATTCGCTCGCTCATGACCAAGCCGCTCGCCGTGTTGATCATCGAGGACGAACCGCTCATCGCGATGATGATCGAGGATTTCGTCGACCTGCTCGGGCACAAGGTCGCGGGCAGCGCCGACAGCGTCGCGGGCGCGCTGGGCGAGGTCGCGGCGGGCGGCTTCGATGTCGCGATCCTCGACGTCAACCTGCGCGACGGCGCCTGCTGGCCGGTGGCGGACGCGCTCGCCGCGCGCGACACGCCGTTCGTGATCGCCACCGGCGGCCATGTCGAGCCGCCGCCTGCCGCGCACGCCGATGCGCCGCAGCTCGCCAAGCCGTTCACGATCGACGGCGTCTCGGCCGCGCTCAAAAATCTTGTGCGCGGCTGATGTTCGCAGCTTGTTCTGTTGGAACAGATGCTGTACATGATGCGCCGGCGCCACGCGGCGCTGGACGATCTCGAACGGGAGCGACATCATGGCGGCGCAGTTGAAGCTGATCGGATCCGACAAGGAAAAGGCCGAGATGGAAAGGCAGAAGGCGCTCGAGGCGGCGCTGGCGCAGATCGACCGCGCGTTCGGCAAGGGCTCGGCGATGAAGCTCGGCAGCCGCGAGAAGATCGAAATCGAGGCGATCTCGACCGGCTCGCTCGGGCTCGACATCGCGCTCGGCATCGGCGGGCTGCCGCGCGGGCGCGTGGTCGAGATCTACGGCCCCGAATCGTCGGGCAAGACCACGCTCGCGCTGCACGCCATCGCCGAGGCGCAGAAGGCGGGCGGCACCGCCGCGTTCATCGATGCCGAGCATGCGCTCGATCCGGGCTATGCCAAGAAGCTCGGCGTCGACATCGACAATCTGATCGTGTCGCAGCCCGATACGGGCGAGCAGGCGCTGGAGATCACCGACACGCTCGTGCGCTCGAACGCGATCGACGTGCTGGTGATCGATTCGGTCGCGGCGCTGGTGCCGCGCGCCG
>CAXUGZ010000084.1:0-6749 GCA_964250685.1 uncultured Sphingomonadaceae bacterium | reverse complement strand
CAGCTCGCGCACGTTGCCCGGCCAGCCGTGCCGCTCGAGCCGCGCCACCGCGCCCATGTCGAGCTGCTTGCGCGGCAGCCCGTCGGCGGCGGCGCGATCGAGGAAGTGGCGCGCCAGCTCGCCGATGTCGGCGCAGCGCTCGCGCAGCGGCGGCACGCGCACGGGCACGACGTTCAGCCGGTAATAGAGGTCCTCGCGGAACTGACCGTCCTCGATCAGGCGCGGCAGGTCCTGGTGCGTGGCGGCGATGACGCGCACGTCCGCGCGGATCGCGCGCGCGCCGCCGACGGGCGAGAACTCGCCCGATTGGAGCACGCGCAGCAGCCGCGTCTGCGCCTCCATCGGCATGTCGCCAATCTCGTCGAGGAACAAGGTGCCGTGCTGCGCCTGCTCGAAGCGGCCGGCGGTGCGCTGCGCCGCGCCGGTGAAGGCGCCGCGCTCGTGCCCGAACAGCTCGCTCTCGATCAGCTCGCGCGGGATCGCCGCCATGTTGATCGCCACGAACGGGTGCGCCGCGCGCGGCCCGAAATCGTGGATCGCGCGCGCCACCAGCTCCTTGCCGGTGCCCGATTCGCCCAGGACGAGCACGGTCAGGTCGGTGCCGACGACGCGCGCGATCGTGCGGTAGACGTCCTGCATCGGCGGCGAGCGGCCGATCAGCGCCATCTCCTCCGACCCGCCGGGTGCCTCGGCGGGTGCGGCGGCGGCGCTGCTGGCGAGCGCATCGTCGACCGCGCGCGTCAGTTCGCCCAGGTCGAACGGCTTGGGCAAATAATCGAACGCGCCATGCTCGGTCGCGCGCAATGCGGTGGTGAAGGTGTTCTGCGCCGAGAGTACGATCACGGGCAGGCCCGGATGCTCGGCGATCAGGCCGGGGAGAATATCGAGCCCGTTGCCGTCGGGCAGCACGACGTCGCTCACCAGCACCTGGGGGGCGAAGGTGCGCAGCGCGCGCCTGAGGTCGGCGACGCTCGCGGCGGTCTCCACGACGTGACCCGCACGGCGCAGCGCCTCGCGCACCACGGTGCGGATCGCGGCATCGTCGTCGGTGACCAGCACGCGGCCGCCCATCAGCCCCTCGGCGCGCGCGGCAGCAGCAGGCGGAAGACGGTGCGCTCGGGTCCGCCGTCGCGGCTCTCGCGCGCATAGTCGACGATGCCGCCCTGATCCGCGACGAGCTTCTCGACCAGCGCGAGCCCCAGCCCGCGCCCCGCGCGCTTCGAGCTGACGAACGGATCGAACAAATGCGCGGCGATCCCGGGCGGCGCGCCCGGCCCGTCGTCGATCACGCACACCTCGATCGGCAGCGAGCGCCCCGCTTGGCCCTGCGGAGCGAGCACGCGGATGCCGTGGCGATAGGCGGTGGTGAGCGTGACCACGCCGCCCCCCCCGCCCCCGCCGCTGTCCCCGCCCTTGGCCGGCCGCATCGCCTCGGCCGCGTTCTTGAGCAGGTTGATGAGCACCTGCACCAGCGAATCGCGGTGGCCGAGCACGGGCGGGAGCGAGGGATCATAGGCCTTGCGGAAGACGATATCGTCCCCGAAGCCGCGTACCGCCACCGCGACCGCGTGATCGAGGATCGCGTGGATGTTCTGCGGCGCCAGATCGAGCGGGCGCGTGTCGGTGAAGCCCTCCATCCGGTCGATCAGTGCGGTGACGCGATCGACCTCGTCGCGGATCAGGCGGGTGAGCGCGCGCGCGTCGGCGTCGGCATTGGCGTCGAGCAATTGCGCGGCGCCGCGGATGCCCGACAGCGGGTTCTTGATCTCGTGCGCGAGCAACGTGGCGGCGCCGGCGGCGGCGAGCACCCCCGCCGCCTGCCCGCTGCGCCGGACGATCGGCTGCGCGGCAGGATAGGTGTGGATCGTGACGATGCGCCATCCCGGCCAGTCCGACAGCGGCGCCGCCATCAGGTCGGCGCGCTGGTGGCGGTGGCCGGGCAGCGCCAGCTCCAGGTCATAGGCGACGAACGGCGTGTCGCTCGGCCGATGGCTGAGATCGTGGCCGATCACCTCGCCCAGTTCCATCCCGATTACGCCGTTGCGCGACAGGTTGAGCAAGGCCTCGGCGGCGGCGTTGGCGTCGAGGATCACCCCCTCCTCGTCGATCACCAGCACGGGCGTGGGCAAGGCGGCGAGGAGCACCTCGGCGGGCGCCGGCCGCGCCTCGCCGCGCGCGCGCAGGCGGATCAGGCGGCCTTGCGGCATATCCACGGCGCATAGAGCGCATCGATCATGTCGAGCACGCGCGCGGGATCGGGCTCCTGGTTGACGCGGTTGCGGAAATCGGCCGATCCGGGCAGCCCCTTGGTGTACCAGCCGATATGCTTGCGCGCCATGTTGACGCCGACCTCTCTGCCATAAAGATCGAGCATCGCATGGTAATGGCTTGTGATCGTGCGATATTGCCGGTCGAGCGAGGGATCGGCCAGGCGCTCGCCCGTCTCCAGCCAGTGCATCACCTGCGCGAGCAGCCACGGGCGGCCATAGGCGCCGCGCCCGATCATCAGCCCGTCCGCGCCCGACTGATCGAGCGCGGCCTGCGCATCCTCGATCCCGCAAATGTCGCCATTGACGATCACGGGCACCGACACCGCCGCCTTGACCCGCGCGACGAATCCCCAATCGGCCGAGCCCTTGTACATCTGGCAGCGCGTCCGTCCGTGGACGGTGATCATGCGCACCCCCAGATCCTCGGCCATGCGCGCCAGCTCGGGCGCGTTGAGGCTGTGATGATCCCAGCCCATGCGCATCTTGAGCGTGACCGGCACGCGCACCGCGCGCACGGTCGCGGCGATCAGCTCGGCGGCGAGCCGGGGCTTGGCCATCAGCGCTGACCCCGCATCGCCATTGACAACCTTGCGCACCGGGCAGCCCATGTTGATGTCGATGATCGCCGCGCCCTTGTCCTCGGCGAGCTTGGCCGCCTCCCCCATCTGCGCGGGCTCGCAGCCGACGAGCTGCATCGACACCGGATCCTCGGCCGGGTCCCACAACGCCTTCTGCAGCGACTGGCGCGTCTCGCGGATCGCGGCCTGGCTGGCGATCATCTCGGTGACGTTGAGCCCCGAGCCGAACGAGCGCACCAGCCGGCGGAACGGCAGATCCGAGACGCCCGTCATCGGCGCCAGGATCACCGGCGTCTCGATGCGCACGCCGCCGATGGAGATGGGTCGAAGCCGCGCCACGTCATATCTGCCCAAAAATCAGGCAAGCCCTAGCGGCTATGGCCGCGCGCGGCAAGCGGCGGTCGTCTATCGCCAGCGCGCCGCGGCCAGATCGTCCTCGCCGCGCGGCTCGATCCAGCGCGTGATGCCGTCGGCGAAGCGCTCGCGCTTCCAGAACGGGGCATGCGTCTTGAGCAGGTCGATCAGCGCCGCGCAGGCCTCGAGCGCGGCAGCGCGGTGCGGCGAGGCGGTGCCGACGAACACGATCCCCTCGCCCGGCGCGAGCGCGCCGACGCGATGGATCACGATCGCGCCCAGCAGCGCCCAGCGCGCACCCGCGTCCGCGACCATGCCGCGCAGCGTCGCGAGGGTCATCACCGGATGATGATCGAGGAACAGCTCGACCAGGCCGCCGTCGCCGCGCACGATGCCGCTGAAGCTCGCCACCCCGCCCCCGCCGAGCGCGGCCAGCCGCGCCAGCTCGACGCCCGCGTCGAACGGCTCGTGCTGGAGCCGCGCCTCGATCACCCGCCCGTGACCGGCGGGAACAAGGCCACCTCGCGCGCCCCCGCGATCGGCGCGTCGAGCGGGGCGAAGCGCTGGTCGATCGCGGCGCGCAGGCGCGCGGGATCGCCGAGCGCGCTCGCATGCGCGGCGCTGCGCGTCGCCAGCCATGCGATCAGCGCGCGCACGTCGGCGACGTCGGCGGGAGGATCGAGCCGCTCCCCCGCGCGCCCGATCCGTTCGCGCACCCAGGCGAAATAGGCGATGTCGAGCGCCACCGGCTCAATCCATGTGCCTGAGGCCGACGCGCAGATAGTCCCAGCCGGTCACCAGCGTGAGGCCCGCCGCCGTCCACAGGCAGAACAGCCCGATCCACGCGATCGCCGGCTGCAGCGGCAGCGCGCCCGCGAGGATGATCGCGCCCAGCGCGACGAGCTGGAAGGTGGTCTTCCACTTGGCGAGCTGGCTGACGGGCACGGAGACGCTCAGCTGCGCCAGGAACTCGCGCAACCCCGACACCGCGATCTCGCGCAGCAGGATGATCAGCGCCGCGACCACCGCCACGCCGTCGATCGCGCGCGTGAAGACCAGCATCACGATCACCGTCGCGACCATGATCTTGTCGGCGATCGGATCGAGGAAGACGCCGAGCTTGGAAACGGTCCCCTGCGCGCGCGCGAGATAGCCGTCGAAATAATCGGTGATGCCGACCAGCACGTAGAGCACGAAGGCGATCGCATAGTCGCTCGCGCTCGGCCGCCACAGCAGGAGCATCATCACCGGCATGGCGACGATCCGCGACAGCGTGAGAATGTTCGGCAGCGTCAGCATGGCGATGCCGGTCCTAACGCGCGTCGCCCCCTAATGGGAGCGGAACCGTGCGCTCGTGCAGGATTACGGGACGATCATGGTAGACCGCCTCGCGATAGGCGCGGAAGCCGAGCCGGGCGGCAAGGCGCAGCGAGGGTGCGTTGTCCGGCGCGATGATGCACACCGTGCGCGGCGCCGCGAACGCATGCCCGTGCCAGTCGAGCGCGGCGGCGACCGCCTCGAACGCATAGCCCCTGCCCTCCGCCCAGCGGTCGAGCACCCACGCCGCCTCGGGCGCGCGATCGAAATCCTCGCCCAGTCCGCGATGGAAGTCGGCGCAGCCGACCTCGCCGGCGAAGCGGCCGCTCGCGCGCTCCTCGACCGCGAACAGCCCGTGGCCGAGCAGCGCCCAATGCCCCGCATAGCGCAGCAGCCGCGCCCAATTCTCCTCCCGGTCCTGCGTCCGGCCGCCGATGAAGCGCATCACGTGGGGGTCGCCGGTCATGGCGCAGCGCGCCTCCAGATCGGTGAGGCGATGCGGCCGCAGCCGCAGCCGCGCGGTCTCGATCACGGGTCCCGGGACCCCGTTGGGCACATGATCGTTCATCGTCGCGACAGCCGCTGTTGGAGTTAAGCCCTTGGATCGGCTATGCAGCGTCATCGTGACCAACGCCAGCAAAGCGCCAAGCGCTACTAGATGACCTCATCGCTCCGGCTTCTGACGCGGCGTCGCTTCCTGCCGCTGTTCGCGACGCAGTTTCTCGGCGCGTTCAACGACAACCTGTTCAAGCAGGCGATGATCCTGTTCGCGACCTATTCGATCTATTCCAACGCCAAGCTCGAGACGCGCTTCAGCGCGATCGCGACGGGGCTGTTCATCCTGCCCTTCTTCCTGCTCTCGGCGCTGTCGGGGCAGATGGCCGACCGGCACGACAAGGCGGCGATCGTGCGCGTGGTCAAGTCGGCCGAGATCGCGATCATGCTCCTCGGCGCGGCGGGACTGGTCTTCTCCTCGGTGCCGCTGATGCTCGGCGCGGTGCTGGCGATGGGGATCCACTCGACCTTCTTCGGGCCGATCAAATATGCGATCCTGCCGCAGCATCTGGAGAAGGACGAGGTGCTCGGCGGCACCGGGCTGGTCGAGGCGGGGACGTACATCGCGATCCTCGCCGGCACGATCATGGCGGGCGTGGTGAACGCGCGCGTAACCGCGGCGATCGTGCTGGTGGTGGCGGGAATCGGCTGGTTCACCGCGCGCGGCATCCCATCGGCGCCGCCGCCGGGCGAGCGTCCGCCGCTCGATTTCGATTTCGTGCGCTCGTCCATCCGGCTGGTGTCGGGGACGATGCACATCCCGCGCCTGTTCCTCGCGATCTGCGCGATCAGCTTCTTCTGGATGATCGGTGCGGTGCTCATCATCGAGTTTCCGCCGCTGGTGAAGAACGTCTTCACCGCCGATCAGCAGGTGGCGAGCCTGTTCCTCGTGATCTTCTCGGTCGGCGTGGCGATCGGCTCGATCATCATCAATCGCCTGCTGTGCGGGCGCGTCTCGGCGCGCTTCGCGCCCGCATCGGTGATGGGCATGGCGGGGTTCGTGCTGCTGATGGCGTTCAGCGCGGCGCGCTGGATCCCGGCACCCGCGACCGATCTGTACGGCTGGCGCGAGTTCGCGCATCATCCCGGCGCGTGGCTGGTCACGCTGGCACTGCTCGGCGTCTCGGTCACTGGCGGCATGTTCGTGGTGCCGCTCTACGCCTTCATCACCACCACAGTCGAACGCGATCATGCCGCGCGCACGGTGGCCGCTAACAACATCGTCAATTCGGGAGCGATGGTGGTGGGCGCGGTCGGCGCGATCGGGCTGGCGGCGGTGGGCGTGTCGGTGATCGACGCGCTGGCGAGCGTCGCCGTGCTCTGCCTGGGCGCCGCGGCCCTGTCGTGGAAGCTCCACCGCGCGTGCGACGGATTTGCCTGGGGCGTGTGAACGTCAGCTAATAAGTATCAGGAAAACCACGAAGCCGATCGCCCAGGCCAGCAGGAACAGGCGCAGGTCGGAACGGCGTGGCTTACCAGGCGGGCATGGCGGAGCGGGCGACCGAGGCATGTGACCTGCTCGATCGCCCGCTATCCGTCGTTCATGCCGAGGACGCTCGACGCTATTCGTTGGCGGGCGTCGGCTTGGCGGCGACCGCGTCGCCCACCTTGGTGCTGACCGCGTCATAGGCCTTGCCCGACGCCTTGATGATCCGCTTGCGGCCGAGCACCGCGA
>CAXUGZ010000083.1:0-6760 GCA_964250685.1 uncultured Sphingomonadaceae bacterium | reverse complement strand
GCTGGCGGCTGGCGCAGCGGCGCGCGTGGAAGCAGGTCTGGGCGAAGGTCAACGGCCAGCCGCCCGACGCCGCGCCCTCGATCTCGGACGGCGAGCTCGATTCGATCGTCGCCGGGGTGGCGGTGGAGGACGAACAGATCAGCCCGCACCGCTATATCGCGCGCCTCGGCGTGTTGTTCGATCGCTCGCGCGCGGGCGCCTTGCTCGGCGGCGCGGACGCGACCGCGCGCTCCGCGCCGATGCTGGTGATCCCGGTGATGTGGTCGGGCGGCGTCGCGCAGAGCTTCGAGCACCGCACCGAATGGCAGAAGGCGTGGGCGCGCTTCCGCTCGGGCGGCAGCCCGATCGATTATGTGCGCCCCGCCGGCACCGGGCTCGATCCGCTGCTGCTCACCGTGGCGCAGGCGGGGCGGCCGGGGCGCGGCCAATGGCGAACCTTGCTCGATCAATATGGCGCGTCGGACATCGTCGTACCCGTCGTCCAGCTCGTCCGCCAATATCCGGGCGGGCCGGTGCTCGGCTATTTCGCCGCGCTGCACGGCCCCGACGCGCAGGTGATCGCGCGCTTCACGCTTACCGCGCCCGACGGCGACGCGCTGCCGCGCATGCTCGACGAGGGCGTGCGGCGGATCGACGACGCCTATGCGGAGGCGCTGCGCGACGGCCGGCTCGGCACCGACGTCTCGCTTTCGGCGGCCCCGGCGGACGTGCCCGATTTGCCCGAGGAGGCCGCGATCGAGGGCGACACGGCTCCGGAGGCGGTGCCGCCCGGCGCCGGCGTCACCGTGACCGTGCTGATCCAGCTCGACACCCCCGACGATGCCGCTTTGGTGCAGGCGCAGGCGAGCGTGCGCGCGATCCCCGGCGTCGCGGCGGTGAGCACCGACAGCGTCGCGCTCGGCGGCGTGTCGGTGATGCGCGTCGCTTATGCGGGCGATCCCGCTGCCCTGCGCGCCGCGCTCGCCGCCGCGGGCTATACCGTGGAGGATGCCGGCGGCGGGCTGCGGCTGCGGCGGGCGGCCGCGCGGTGAGCCAGCTCGCGCTCCCGCTCGATTGGCCGGCGGGCGCGGACGAGCGCGACTATCTCGTCTCCGACTCCAACCGGCCGGTGGTGCGCCATTTCGAACATTGGTCGCTATGGCCGGTGATGGCGACGATCCTCACCGGCCCGCGCAAGTCGGGCCGCAGCCTGCTCGCGCGCATCGTCGCCGCCAAGACCGGCGGCGAGCTGGTCGACGACGCCGATCGCGCCCCCGAAGAGCATGTCTTCCACGCTTGGAACCGCGCGCAGGAGCGGCGCCGGCCGCTCGTGCTCGTCGCCGACGCACCTCCGCCCGCGTGGCGCGCGCGGCTGCCCGATCTGCGCTCGCGCCTCGCCGCGACGCCGGCGGTGCGGATCGCCGAGCCCGACGACGCGCTCGCCGCGCAGCTGATCGAGAAGCTGTGCCACGATCGCGGGCTCGCTGCGCCGCCCGAACTGGTGCGCTATCTCGTGCCGCGCATCGAGCGGAGCTATCTCGGCGTGACGCGCGCGGTCGAGGCGCTCGACGAGCTTGCCTATCAGCGCCGGCAGCGGCTGACCGTGCCGCTCGCGCGCAAGGCGCTGGCTGCACTCGGCGTCATCGACGAGACGCGCGCGGCGGGGTAGGATGCGCCGATGGACCAGCCCAGCACCACGCCCGCAGCCGCGCACGAGGAGGAGATCGGCGAGCCCTCGCCGCGCATCGCGCTCGAGGAACGCTATTTCAACCGCGAGCTTTCCTGGATCGCGTTCAACGAGCGCGTGCTCGACGAGGCGTGCAACACCGCGCATCCGCTGCTGGAACGGCTGCGCTTCCTGTCGATCTCGGGCAACAACCTCGACGAGTTCTTCATGGTGCGCGTCGCCGGCCTCAAGGGCCAGCAGCTCCAGGCGATCGAGGACCGCTCGCCCGACGGGCTGACCCCCGTGCAGCAGCTCGCCGCGATCGCCGAGCGCGCCGACCGGCTGACCGACGTGCAGCAGACCGCGTGGATCGCGCTGCGCCGCCAGTTGGCCGAGGCGGACATCGTGCTGCTCGACGGCGGCGACATCACCGGCGACGTGGCCAAATGGCTGGAGACGCACTTTCGCGAGCAGGTCTTCCCCATCCTCACCCCGCAGGCGCTCGACCCGTCGCATCCCTTCCCCTTCATCCCGAACAAGGGCTTCACGTTGCTGTTCGATCTGAAGCGCCTGTCGGACGGCGAGCCGACGCGCGAGCTGGTGATGCTGCCGGGCACGCTCAAGCGCTTCATCCGCCTGCCCGGAACGCAGGCGCGCTACGTCGCGATCGAGACGCTGATCCGGCGCTTCACCGATATCCTCTTCCCCGGCTACGAGATGCTCGGCGACACCTCGTTCCGCGTGATCCGCGACAGCGACATCGAGGTGGAGGAGGAGGCGGAGGACCTGGTCCTCTACTTCAAGTCCGCGATCAAGCGCCGCCGCAAGGGACGCATCATCCGGCTCGAGCCACAGCCGGCGATGCCCGAGGCGCTCGACAAGCTGGTGCGCGAGGAGATCGGCGGCGCGGAGGACGTGCTGGTCGATACGCAGGCGTTCCTCGGCATCGCCGACCTGGCCGAGCTGGTCGAGGAGGACCGCCCCGACCTCAAGTTCAAGCCGTTCGCGCCGCGCTTCCCCGAGCGCGTGCGCGAGCATGGCGGCGACTGCTTCGCCGCGATCCGCTCCAAGGACATCCTCGTCCACCATCCCTACGAGACGTTCGATGTCGTGCTCGCCTTCCTCAAGCAGGCGGCGGCGGACCCCGACGTGGTCGCGATCAAGCAGACGCTGTACCGCGCGGGCAAGCAATCCGCCGTCATCCGCGCGCTGATCGATGCGGCCGAGGCGGGCAAGTCGGTCACGGCGGTGGTCGAGCTCAAGGCGCGCTTCGACGAGGAGCAGAACATCAATTGGGCCGCCCAGCTCGAGCGCGCGGGCGTGCAGGTGGTATACGGCTTCATCGGCTGGAAGACGCACGCCAAGGTCTCGATGGTGGTGCGGCGCGAGGGCGAGGCGTTCCGCACCTACTGCCATTTCGGTACGGGCAACTATCACCCGATCACCGCGCGCATCTACACCGATCTGTCGTTCTTCACCGCCGATCCGCGCGCGGGGCGCGATGCCGCGCAATTGTTCAACTACGTCACCGGCTATGTCGAGCCCAACCGGCTCGAGCTGCTGGCGTTGTCGCCGCTCAAGCTGCGCGATACGCTGGAAACGCTGATCGACGGCGAGATCGACAGCGCGCGCGAGGGCCGCGACGCCGCGATCTGGGTCAAGGTCAACAGCCTGGTCGATCCGCAGATCATCGAGAAGCTCTACCGCGCGAGTGCTGCGGGGGTGCAGATCGACCTGATCATCCGCGGCATCTGCTGCCTGCGTCCCGGCGTGCCGGGTCTGTCGGAGAATATCCGCGTCAAATCGGTGGTCGGCCGCTTCCTCGAGCACAGCCGCATCATGGCGTTCGGCAACGGCGCGGCTTTGCCCAATCCCAAGGCGCGCGTGTTCATCTCGTCCGCCGACTGGATGCCGCGCAATTTCGACCGGCGGGTCGAATTCCTGCTGCCGATCGAGAACGAGACGGTGCACGCGCAGGTGCTCGATCAGGTGATGGTCGCCAACCTGATCGACGAGGAGCAGAGCTGGCGCCTGCTTTCCAACGGCGATTACGAGCGCGTCGTGCCCGGCAAGCGCCCGTTCAACCTGCACCGCTATTTCATGACCAACCCCTCGCTCTCGGGGCGCGGCGCCGCGCTCAAGAAATCGCACTCGATCCCCAAGCTGACGCTCAAGCGCGAGTAAGGGGAGGGGGCGCCGAAGGAGGCGCCCGCCGCGCCGATTGTCCCTGTTTCGGCCGCGCGATCCGTCCTACGCCTCTCGCCCGCATGTCCGCGATTCGGTTCCATCGGCGCAAGGCCGCTCCGGACGCGGACGCCGGGCCGGTCGCGATCATCGACATCGGCTCGAACTCGATCCGCCTCGTCGTCTACGAGGGCGGCGGCCGCAGCCCCGCGATCCTGTTCAACGAGAAGATCATGGCCGGGCTCGGCCGCGGGCTCGGCAAGACCGGCCTGCTCGATCCGCAGGCGGTGGAGCGCGCGCTCGCCGCGCTCGCGCGGTTCCGCCTGCTCGCGCAGGATATCGGCGCGGCGACGCTGCGCACCGTCGCCACCGCTGCGGTGCGCGATGCGCGCAACGGCCCTGAGTTCATGGCTCGGCTCGCGGGCATCGGGCTCGAGGTCGAGCTGCTGCCGGGCGCGGAGGAAGCGGCGCTGTCCGGCCATGGCGTGCTCGCCGCGATCCCCGAGGCCGACGGGATCGTCGGCGATCTCGGCGGCGGCAGCCTCGAGCTGGTGCGCGTCGGCGCGGGCGGGGTGGGGGAGGGCGTCTCGATCCCGTTCGGGGTGCTGCGCATCGCGGCGATGCGGCTCGGCAGCGCGCGCGAGCTCGATCGTGCGATCGGGAAGGCGCTCGACAAGGCCGGCTGGCAGGGGGGCTGCGACGGCCGGCCCTTGTACATGGTCGGCGGATCGTGGCGCGCGCTGGCGCGGCTGCACATGGCGCTGGCGGGCTTCCCGCTGCCGATCGTGCACCATTATGCGATGGCGCCCGGCGAGGGGCAGCGGCTGGTGCGCGCGCTCGGCCAGCTCGATCCCAAGCGCGTGCGCGGCATCGACGGGGTGTCGCCGTCGCGCGCGCCGTCGCTCGGCCACGCCGCGATGCTGCTCGCGGTGCTGGCGCGGCGGCTCAAGCCGGGGGCGCTGATCGTCTCGGCTTATGGTTTGCGCGAGGGCCTGCTCCACCGCGGGCTGCCGCCGGCGGTGCGCGCGCTCGATCCGCTGATCGAGGCGGCGCACGAGGAGGGCGCGCGCCAGGGCCGCTTCCCCGAACATGGCGACCTGCTCGATCGCTGGATCGCGCCTTTGTTCGCCGACGAGCCGCCGCGCCGGGCGCGCCTGCGCCACGCCGCCTGCCTGCTCGCCGACGTCGGTTGGCGCGCGCACCCGGATTTCCGCGCCGAGCGCGGGCTCGACACCGCGCTGCACGGCAATTGGGTGGCGATCGACGCGCGCGAGCGGGCGATGCTGGGGCAGGCGCTGTTCACCCATTTCGGCGGCGATGGCGTGCCCGAGATCGTCGGCCGCCTCACCGCGCCCGAGGATCGCGCGGCGGCGATCCGCTGGGGGCTGGCGATGCGGCTCGGCCAGCGCCTGTCGGGGGGCGTCGCCAGCCCGCTCGAGGCGAGCCGGCTGGCGCTGGAGGACGGCGTGCTGGCGCTGCGCCTACCCGACGCGGACATCGCGCTATACGGCGAGGCGGTCGAGCGCCGCCTCAAGGCGCTGGCCGACGCGTTCGGGCGCAAGCCGGCGATGCGGCGCGAATAGGGAGGCTCTGCCCCCTCTCCCCTTCAGGGGAGAGGGTCGGGGAGAGGGGGCGACGTAGCGAATGTAGCGCCTACTCCCACGACTCCCCCTCTCCCAACCCTCCCCCCAAGCGGGGAGGGCTTTAGTCGAGCGCGCTCATCACCATCCGGCCGCCGCGCACGCTGAACGCCAGCCGCCCTTCGACCAACGCCAGCGCGTCCTTGCCGAACACGTCGTTGCGCCACCCCTCGAGCATCGGCAGGCCATCGCGCTGCCCCGCCGCCATCGCGTCGAGCTCGTCGCCGCGCGCGATCAGGCGCGGCGCCACGTCGGCTTCCTTGGCGCGCACCTTGAGCAGCAGCTTGAGCAGGTCCGCCACCAGCGCGCCGTCCTTGCCCAGGCCGGGGCGGCGGTCCTCGCGCGGCGGCATCTCGGCGTCGCACAAGGGCGCCGCTTCCTGGATCACGCCGAACAGCCGCGCCCCGATCTCGTTGCCGGCCCAGCTCGGCGCGAGCCCGCGCACCTTGGCGAGATCGGCCTGCGAGCGCGGCGCGTGGCCCGCGAGATCGGCGATCGTCTCGTCCTTGATCAGCCGCCCGCGCGGCAGGTTCTTGCGCCGCGCCTCGCGCTCGCGGAACGCGGCGATCGCCTTCAGCCGCCCGAGCACCTCGGGCTTGCGGCTCGACACCTTGATCCGCGTCCAGGCGAGGTCGGGATCGTTGACGTAATTGGCGGGGTCGGCGATCCGCTCCATTTCCTGGTCGAGCCATTCGCCGCGCCCGGTCTGGCGCAATTTCTCGAGCATGCGCGGGAAGATCTGCGCGAGATGGGTGACGTCGCCGATCGCATATTCGATCTGGCGCGCATCGAGCGGGCGGCGGCTCCAGTCGGTGAAGCGCGCCCCCTTGTCGAGCTTCACGCCGGTCATGCTCTCGACCAGGTTCGAATAGCCGACCTGCTCGCCCATCCCCAGCGCCATCGCCGCGATCTGCGTGTCGAACAGCGGGTGGGGGGTCTTGGCGGTGAGGTTGTGCACGATCTCGATATCCTGCCCGCCGGCATGGACCACCTTCAGCACGTCCTCATTGTCGACCATCAGGTCGAGCAGCGGCTTGAGGTCGATCCCGGGCGCCAGCGGATCGATCGCGGCGGCCTCGGCCGCGTCGGCGATCTGCACCAGGCACAGTTCGGGCCAGTAGGTGTTCTCGCGCATGAACTCGGTATCGACCGCGACGAACGGGCTGCGCGCCAACCTCGCGCACAGCGCCGAAAGCGTCGAGGTGTCGGTAATCAGCGGGTGAATGTGCATCGGGCCGCTGCATAGCGCGGCGCGGCGGGTTGACAAACCCGATCGTGAAATGAATGCGCG
>CAXUGZ010000082.1:2138-6792 GCA_964250685.1 uncultured Sphingomonadaceae bacterium | reverse complement strand
CGCGCTCGATCGCCTCGCGCATGCGGCTGCGGCGCGAGGCGAGCGCGGAGACGCCGAGGCGCGACAGATCGAGCGCGCGCGGATCGAACCAGCTCGACCGCGCGACGCGCAGCAGCTGGTCGTCCGCCTTGACCAACGCCGCCGATTCCCAATAGCCGCGCGCATTCTCGTCGCTCGATCCGATCGCGTCGGCGGGAAGCGCCGCGCCGAGCTGCCCCACCAGCCAGACCAGCGCCGACGTGCCCGATCGGTGCATGCCGAGCACGAGGATGGCGGCGCGGTTCATGCGCCGGCGCGATCGGGCATGTAGGCGGCGAGCATCCGCTCGACATTGGCGGCGATCAGCTCGGGACGCACATGGATGTAATCCTCCTCCCAGGCGAGCGCGCGATCGGAGAGGGTCACGCTCTCGTAGGACGGATAATAATCGACATGCGCGTGCGCGCGCGCCGCGATTTCCGCCGCCACGCGCAACGCCGCCTTGCTGTAGCTGTTGGCGCTGAGCGCATCGTTGCCCGAGAAGGAGCGGATGAACGGCACCGGCGAGACGGTGATGAGCAGGGTCTGCGCCGGATTGAGCGCGTGGAGCAGCTCGACCAGCCGCAGCACCGCGCCCACCGTCTTGTCGATCGACAGCGTCTCGAAGAAGAAGCGGCCCGGGTGGCGATCGATGATGTGCCGGGGCGCGGTGTCGTTGAGATAGACCTGCTCGCGCTCGTCCCACCACGCCTCGATCAGGCCGAGCGTGATGATCGCCACCTGGCTTTCGCGGATCGAGCGCGCATAGAGCTCGCGCAGGCGCCTGCGCCGCTTGAGCCCGCGCTCGCGCGTCACGGTCTGATGGCTGTGGAGCTGCCCGTCCCACCACGCGCCCTCGGCGGCCTCGATCAGGAAGCGTCCGCCGTCATCCTCCTCGCGGACCGCCTCGATCTCGTTGAGCATCGAGAAGGGGGTGTATTTGTTGAGGATGCCCGTGCGCAGCAGCGAGCCCGCGAGCAGCTCCTCCTGCGGCACATTGAAGTCGAGCGTCGGCACGCGCAGCCCGCGCTCGCGCAGCGCGATCTCGATATTGCGCGCGAAGCACGATCCCATCGTCAGCACCGACGCGCCGGGCGGCAGGGTGAAGCTCGGCGCGATCGCGGGCATGCAGACGGGCTCGACGCGGGCGGACGAGCGGTCGGGCCATTTCGACGCCTTCTGGCGGATCGTCGCGCGATAGGCGTCTTCGGCCGCGATCCGGGCGAACCCGCTGTCCATCGGCTCAGCCGGTAGCGCCCGCGCGCGGGCAGGTCCAGCGCCCGCGCACCGCGCTCAGAAGCGCTCCAGCGCGCCGATCAGCGCCTCGCCATAGGCCTGGTTGCCGTGGGTGGCGTCGCCGGCGAACGCGGCGCGCAGGAAGCCCGCATCGTCGCGCAGCTCTTGCGGCACGGGCATGAAGCGGCAGCCGAGCGCCTCCACCGCCTCGCGGAACAGGCGCGAGTTGAGCCGCCCCACGCGATAGCGCAGCCCCGGCGGCGCGATCGCCCGCGCTCCGCCGCCGACGATTCCGAACCAGATCTCCGCCTGCGCCGCGATGATCGACGCATCCGCCACCGGCGGCGGGCTCTCGGCATGGATGAAGGGACCGGCGAGATCGCGCAGCAGGCGCAGCCGCGCGAAATCGTGGCGCAGCCGCTCGGCCAGCGCGGCGCGCACCAATGCCTCGGGGATGGGCTCCGCATCCGCGTCGAGCGGCGGGCTGTCCTCGCCCGACAGGCGGAAATCGAACGGGCGGGGATGGCGCACCAGCCCGATCATGTTGTGCGCGTTGCCGCCCATCACCGATACGACGCGCGGCGCGTGGCGCGCGATCTGCTCGCGGATCGCCTCGGCGAGCGCGCCGCCGAAGCGCGCGCCCGCGTAAGGATCGGCGCCCTCGGCGATCCCCTCCATCTCGGGCGCGAACTGCGTCTCCAGCGTGTGGATCACGCGCGTGCGGGGGCCGGCGGGCTGCGCCTCGCGATGCGCCTTGGCGGCGGCGCGGATCGCGGCGACGTGGCTCTGCCCGACCACCAGCAGGTTGGCGGCGCGCGGCGGCGGCGGTTCAGCCATCGCCGGACCGGTCGAGCATCGCCTCGTCGCACATCGCCTCGACCCAGCGCGCGACATCGGCGGTGTGGGCATCGGGCGCGGCCGGAGCGGACGGTGTTTCGGCGGCCGGCGCATCGATCCCGGCGGCGTGGCGCAGGAACACGCGCATCACCGCCGCCACCCCCGCCTCGGTCACCTCGCGCAGGTCGTCCGCGAAGAACCGCCCACGCGCCTGGGGGCCCGTGACGATCTCGTAGGAGGGGAAATAATGGACCTCGGGCAGGTCCTCGGCCGCCTCCTGCGCCGCCGCGCGCAGCACTGCCTTCGAATAGATCGTCGCGGGCAGCACGTGATTGCCCGAGGCGGTGGCGGCGAGCGGCACCGGCGACACGGTGAGGATCACGCGCGCGGCGGGATTGACCGAGCGCAGCCGCTCGACGAACGCGCCGAGCTGGTCGCGCACCTCGGCGGTGCGCAGGTTGCGGAAGGCGTGGCGCCCCCGGTCGAACGTCCCTCCCGCCACGCCCGGACAGAGCGGGAAGGCGGCGCCGTCGATGCGCGACACCCACCCCTCCGTCAGCCCGAGCGTGAACACCAGCACGTCGAGCGTCTCGAACGCCTCGCGCACCTTGGCGAGATGATGCGCCCGATCGGCGCGCATCTCCGCCTCGGACGCGAAGCCCCCGGGCTGGATCGTCGGCCGGAACGGATCGACCACGCCCGCGCCTTCGGGCGCGGCCCACGCATCCTCGGCGGGGGCGAAGCGGCCATAAGCGCGATCGAACAGCTGCACGAGCTGGAGCGTGGTGTAGATGTTGCCGTAGCGCGCGGTGAACAGGCCGTAGCCCGCCGCGCGCGCCGCGTCGGCGGGGACGATCGGGTGCGCGCTCTCGGTCACCAGATAGTCGAATCCCGACGCCGCGAGATGGCGCGCGATGTGCTGCGCGAAGCACGAGCCCGCGGTCGCCACCCGGTCGGTGCGCGCGAGGGTGAGGAAGCGCCCCGCCACCGGATCGACGTCCGGACCCCGCGCCGCGACCGCGCGCCGCCAATAGGCGGTGTCGTCGAGGTGGCGGTACGGATGGTCGGCCATGGCGCGCCCGCCTTTCCCACGCACGCGCCGGCGCGGCAACCACCGTCGCGTGGGCGATAGGCGCGTGGTATCGCGCGCCGATGGCCAGCCCAGCCTGTTCCGCCCCTGTGACGGCCACCGTGTGCGCGATCGTCAAGGATGAGTTGCCGTATCTGGTCGAGTGGGTGGCCTATTACCGGCTGATCGGGTTCGATCGGCTGCTGCTCTACAGCAACGATTGCTCCGACGGCACCGATCGCCTGCTCGATACCATGGCAGCGGCGGGTCTGGTCGAGCACCGGCGCTGGCCGAGCGTGCCGGGCCTGTCGGCGCAGCGGACCGCTTATGCCGATGCGCTCGCCCGCGCCGCCACGCGCTGGATGCTGTTCGCCGACGCCGACGAGTTCCTCCATCTGGCGGAGGATGCGACGATCGGCGGCTTCCTCGGCCGGTTCTCGCCCGACGTGTCGGCGGTGGCGATCAACTGGCGCGTGTTCGGATCGAGCGGGCTGGCCGAGCGGGGGCCGGCGCTGGTGATCGAGCGCTTTGTGCGCGCGGCGCCCGCCGATCATCCGCTCAACCACCACGTCAAGACGATCGCGGTGGCGGCCGACGTGGCGAGCGTCGACGTGCATTCGGTCGTGCTGGCGCGCGGGCGCTATGTCGGGCCCGGCGGCCATGACGTGACGCTCAGGCGCGGCGCCTTCATGCGGCCGCGCTATCGGCTGGCGCAGGTCAACCATTACGTGGTCAAGTCGCGCGCCGAGTTCGAGGACAAGCGCCGCCGGGGCAACGCCGCGCTCGCCTCCGACGCGCCCGACAAGACCACGACGCGCGACGGCCCCTTCTTCGACTATCACGACCGCAACGAGGAAGAGGAGCGCGCGATCCAGGTGCGCCTCGCCGCACTCCGCGCCGAGATGGCGCGGATCGAGGCGCTGCTGGATCAGCGCTGAGGACGCAATGCGAGGCAGCCGCCGTTGACCGCTCCCGTGTCGCCAATCCCCGTTATGACGAGCGTTTCGCCGCCGTGCAGCGCGGCGGCGTCGAGTTCGATCGTGAAGCCGTAGCGCCCATTGCCGATCGCGGCGGCGGCGAGGTCGGCGCGGGGGCGCTCGGCGGCGGCGCTGGCGACTACCCGCCCATCGACGCGCGCCTCCACCGCCACGCCCGCCCCCGGCCAGTCGGGCGCCTGCAGCCAGCCATCGAGGCGGACGGTGCCGCTCGCCGCGGCGATCAGCGTATCGCCCTCGCGCCGCGCGGCGCCATCCACGCCGTCGAGATGACCCACCAGCCGCGTCGGGGGATCGGGCGCCTCGGCGATGCGGAGCAAGGCGGCGGGCGGGGCGGGCCGTGCGCCCGGCACCGCGCCCCCCGGGCCGAGCTTGACCGGCCACGCCAAACCCGCCTGATGGAATGCCGAGATGGCGAGGCCGAGCAGGCTGATCGCGTCGGGATAGTCGAACCCGATCAGCCGGTAATAGGCAACCCACTCGACCAGATACGGCAACT
>CAXUGZ010000082.1:0-2128 GCA_964250685.1 uncultured Sphingomonadaceae bacterium | reverse complement strand
GCGGTCGACATCGTCCCACAGCGGCACCTCCACCGCCGCGAACAGCTCCGCCAGCCGTGTGCGCACAGCGGGGTTGCGGTTGAGCGACCATTGCCAGCTTCCGAACAGCGCCGTGCCCGCCGCCGCCACGATCGGCGCTGTCGATGGCGCCTGGCGCAGGCTCCCGTCCCAGCTTTGATGCGCAAACGGCAGCGGCAGCAATTCGGGCGCGGCGCGCTCGATCAGCAGAAAGTGCGCCAGCTCCGCCTTGCGCTGCTCGGCCGTCATCGTCAGCGCCAGCCGCAGCAGCGCGGGCACGCCCAGCGGCAGCACCGGCTGGCGCTCGAACGATGTGATGCCGCGGATGCCGCCGAGCCAGTTGGGCACGCGGTTCTGCCAATAGAACAGGTCGGGCAGGTCGCCCTCACCCGCGCCCGCCGCGCGCGCGGCCGCCATCTGCCCGGCGAGCCGTTCCTCCAGCAGCGTCGACGCCGCCGGGCGGAGCAGCTCCAGCGGATCGAACGGCGCCTGCAGCCGCACGAGCGCGACCGGATCGAGCACGCCTCCGGGCAGCGCGCGCTTGCGATAGGCCTTGAGCAGCTCGCCCATGTGGCCCGAGATCAGGCTGCCGCGCCCGATCACTGTGCCGCTGATATTGTCCCATCCGCCGATGCCGCCATCGGCCTGATAGGCGATCGTGCCGATCAGTCGCACGAACGCGTCGGCGGAAAGATCGGCGGGCAAGTCCGATCCGCGCGGCGGCTCGCGCCGGTGCGGCAGGCCGAGTGCTGTGGCGATGCCCTCGCCGGCGCGCACGTCGGGATGCCCGGCATAGCCGCGCGTGAACACCGTCAGGCGGTCGCGCAGCCCCGCCGCGAGCGCGATGGCGAGCACGACGCGGCTGTCCTTGCCGCCGGTGATCGGCAGGTCGACCGCCGCGTCGCCCGCCGCCAGCAGCACCGCGGTCTTTGCCTGCGCCAGCCCCTGCTCGAGCAGGTCCGCCCCGCCATGCGCGAAGCCGCGTGCCCCGGCAGGCGGAAGCGCCAGCGCGTGCCCCATCGGCGCGGTGCGCGCTCCGGCGGCGTCGGCGGAGATCATGTGCCCCTGCGCCAGCTGCGCGACCCCGCGCCACGCGCTGCTCGGTCCCACGCGATAGCCGATCGCGCTCAGCCACAGGGCCGCCTCGCGGTCGGGCATCCGATCGTCCGCCAGCGCCGCCAGGAAGGCCGCGCGGCTGGCGATCGCAGCGCGCTTGTCGTCGCGGTGGAAGATCTGGTGCAGGCCGGCCTCGTCGGCGAACGCCTCGAGCGTGCCGCAGCGATGGAGGCGCGCGACCGCATATTCGCCCGCGACGTCGTCCGGGAGCCGCGCGCCGGGCCGGTCGAGCAACGCCGCCACGGCGGCCGCGTCGAGCAGCCGGCCGCTTGTGCTCCGCCAGATCAGCCCGTGGATGACGCACGCGCCGCCGGCAGGATCGCGCCACACCTGCGCCTCGGCGGAATAGAAATGGCTGGCGCAGGCAAAGGCGGCGATCCGCCAGCATCCGTCGGGCGTATCAATCGCGGCTTGCGTGACCCGCTCGGGCACGATGTGCGCCTCGTCGAGCAGGCGGTGGTGTAGCCGCGCCGGCGGCACGCCCGGCGCAACCGCATCGTCATGCCAGATCGCGAACAGCGCCATCGCGCGGGTCTACGGCAAGGCGATGCTTGCGCCTACTCCGCAGGGCAGGGGTTCAAAACGCGATCCCGCCGGGTCCGGAGACGATCGAGCAGCGGCTCGATCCGCAGCATCCACGCCAGCCGACCGAGCGGCGTCGCCCGCCGCTCGCGCCGGATCAGCCGCGCGCGGCTCTCGTTCAGCATCCTTACATCGGGAAAGCGCGCGATCAGCGCGTCGACGATGCGCCGTGCCTCGTCCAGTTCGCCCAGCATCTCGTGGTGGAGCATCAGGTTGTGCAGCGGATGCAGCCCGCCCGCCGACACCTCGACTGCGCGATCGTGCGAAGCGCGCGCGGCCGCGTGCCGCCCGGCGCTGTCGAGCACGGTCGCGAAATAGCTCAGATAGACGGGATGATCGACATGAGCGGAGACCGCCATGCGCGCCAGCGCGATCTTCTGCTCGATGCGGCTGGCGGGCACGCGCTGCGCGA
>CAXUGZ010000081.1:0-6819 GCA_964250685.1 uncultured Sphingomonadaceae bacterium | reverse complement strand
CGTCCGCCACCACCAGCCCTGCGAAGGAGCCCAAGCGGCTCGCCAGCATCGAGAATAAGGCCTCGCGCGTGCGATCGGCGGTCGGGCGCGTGGCGTCGCCGGGGGGCGAGACCAGGGTACGTCCGCGCCACGTGCCGGCGATGATCCTCACGAAAGTTCCTCCCCGAGCTTTCCTCGGGGAGGGGGTCCGCCCGCAGCGTGGTGGAGGGGCCGCCGCGCCAGCGGCGGTCGCACCGCCGCCCCCTCCACCAGCCTGCGGCTGGTCCCCCTCCCCATCCTCGATGGGGAGGTATGTCTCATTTCAGCCTCTTCCTGAACGCGACCAGGTCGTGCTGGCGCACCTCGTCCGCGTCGCCGACGGGGAGGTCGCCCAGCGCGAACGGGCCGTAGCCGATGCGGATCAGCCGGCTGACGCGCAGCCCGAGATGCTCGAGCACGCGCCGCACCTCGCGGTTCTTGCCCTCGGCCAGCTTGAGCTCGATCCACACATTGGCGCCGGTGCGGCGTTCGAGGTTGGCGTCGATCGCGCCGTAGCGCACGCCCTCGATCTCGATCCCGTCGATCAGGTCCTCGAGCTGCGCCTGCGTGACCGCGCCATAGGCGCGCGCGCGATAGCTCCGCTGCACGCCCGTGCTGGGCAGCTCGAGCTGGCGCTTGAGCTCGCCGTCGGTGGTGAGCAGCAGCAGCCCCTCGGTGTTGAGATCGAGCCGCCCGACCGGGATCACGCGCGGCAGGCCGGGGGGCAGCCGGTCGTAGATCGTCGGCCGCCCCTTGGGATCGCGCTCCGCGGTGAGCAGCCCGGGCGGCTTGTGATAGCGGAACAGGCGCGCGGGCGCGGGCGCCTGCACCGGCTTGCCGTCGACGGTGACGCCGTCGAGCGAGGTGAGGATCGTCGCGGGCGTCTCGATCGCCTTGCCGTCGAGCGCGATGCGCCGCGCCTCGATCATCCGCTCGACCTCGCGGCGTGAGGCGATGCCCGCGCGCGCGAGCAATTTGGCGATGCGTTGCGGCTCGCGGCTCATGGCGTCGGCACCGGCTCGATCACGGGCGAGGTGGAGGGCCCGAGCGCGCCCTCCCACCGCGCCACCAGGGTCGCGGCGACCGCGTTGCCGACGACGTTGGTGCCCGATCGCCCCATGTCGAGGAACTGGTCGACCGCGAGGATCAGCAGCAGCCCCGCCTCGGGGATGTGGAAGAAGCCGAGCGTCGAGGAGATCACCACCAGGCTTGCGCGCGGCACCCCGGCGATCCCCTTCGAGGTCACCATCAGCAGCAGCATCATCAGCATCTGCTGCCCGAACGAGAGCGGGATGCCATAAGCCTGCGCGATGAACAGGGTCGCGAAGCTCGCATACATCATCGAACCGTCGAGGTTGAACGAATAGCCCAGCGGCAGCACGAACCCGCCGATCCGGCGCGGCACGCCGAACCGCTCGAGCGCCTCGAGCGTGCGCGGGAACGCGGCCTCGGACGAGGCGGTGGTGAAGCCGATCAGGAACGGATCGCGGATGTAGCGGAACAACGTCCGCGCGCGGCCGCCGACCGCCAGCGCCGCCGCGCCGAACAGCAGCGCCCACAGCATCACCAGCGCGAGATAGAAGCCGCCCATGAAATAGCCGAAGGTGACGAGGATGCCGAGACCCTCCTTCGCCACCGCGCTGGTGATCGCCGCGAACACCGCGATCGGCGCGAGGCGCATCACATAATCGGTGATCTGCAGCATGAGCTGCGCGAGCGCGTCGACCCCGCGCACCAACGGCGCGGCGCGCTCGCCGAGCGCGCTTGCGGCGGTGCCCGCGAAGATCGAGAAGATCACGATCGGCAGGATCGCGTTCTTCGCCATCGCATCGATGATCGACGACGGCACAAGATCGAGCACGAACTCGCCGAGCGAGAAATGCGCCATGGCGATGCCGCTCGCCGCATGCGCGTCGGGCAGCGCCAGCCCGAGCCCGACGCCGGGCCGGAGCAGGTTGACGAACACCAGCCCGAGCGACAGCGAGACGATGCTGGCGAACAGGAACCAGCCGATCGTGCGCACGCCGAGCCGCCCGAGCGAGGCGCTGTCGCCCATATGCGCGATGCCGCCGACCAGCGTCGCGAACACCAGCGGCGCGATGATCATCTTTATGAGCTTGAGGAACAGACCCGTCAGGATCGAAAGCGCGGCGGTGATCGTTGCGATGGCGGATGGATCGGCAACCAGGCGGTTGATCGCGAAGCCGGTGATGATCCCCGCGATCATCGCGACGAGGATATAGGTGGTAAGTCGCCTGGCCACATGGCTCTCCCGCGAGGGTGCCCGGTGGTCGGGGCAAAGTAGCGGGCCGTCAAGCCCGGCAGGGTTGAGCAAGGGGACGACCGATGTTGTTCGGCAGGCGCCAGCGCAGGATCAAGCGCATCCTGATCGTCGAGGACGAGCCGCTCGTCGCGTTCGACAACGAGCATTTCCTGCGCGACGCGGGCTATGAGATTGTCGCGACGGTCGATACGGTCGAGGGCGCGATGGCGGCGATGGATGGCAGCGTCGATCTCGTGCTTGCCGACGTCAACCTGTCCGACGGCGGCAACGGCCGCGACGTCGCACGCAAGGCGCTGGAGCACGAGGTGCCGCTGGTGTTCGTCACCGGCGCCTGCCCGGTAGACGCGCGGTCGCTCGCGTTCGGCTGCCTCGCCAAGCCGTACAGCCAGCGCGACCTGCTCGGCGTGATCGAGGCGGTCGATGCCAAGCTGTCGGGCCGCGCACCCAAGCGGACCCCACGCGGCTTCACCCTGTTCGACGGCTGAGCGTCGCGCGGCTTCGCCGGGGCGATCGAGACCAGTTTTGCGCAGCCGCGATCGCGCGCTACACCCCGCCCATGACGGAAGACATCACCGCCGACGCCCCGCGCCGCTCGTTGGGCGCCGCGCTCGCCTCGTATCTGCGCCCGCGCCCGCTGGGCGCGTTCATGCTCGGCGTGTCGAGCGGCTTCCCGCTGGTGCTGCTGCTCTCCACGATGGCGTTCTGGCTGGCGCGCGTCGGGATCGACAAGAAGACGATCGGCTTCGCGTTCGCGCTGGGCACGCCCTACACGCTCAAGTTCCTGTGGGCGCCGCTGATCGACGGCATCGCCATCCCCGGCCTGGCGCGGCTGGTGGGGCAGCGGCGCGCGTGGCTCTATGTCGTGCAGGCGCTGCTCGCGATCGCGGTGATACGATTGGGCGCGAGCGATCCGGTGCACCATATCGGCCGCTTCGCGCTCTGGGGCGTGATCATGGCGTTCCTCTCGGCGACGCAGGACATCGTCATCGACGCCTACCGCATCGAGACGCTGGGCGAGGACGAACTGGCGCAGGGCACCGCCACCAACCAGGTCGGCTATCGCACGGGTAACCTGCTCGCGGGCGCGGGCACGGTGTGGCTCGCCTCGGGCGAGGGCGCGGGGTTCGGCTGGGCGACCGCCTATGGCCTCACCGCCTTGCTGGTGATCCCCGGCGCGCTCGCCTCCCTGTGGCTCGGGCCGGGCAAGCGGACCGCGGTGCGCGAGGGCTTCACGTTCGCCGCCTTCCGGCATTTCCTCGCGCACAATGTGGTGGCACCCTTCCTCGATTTCTTCGGGCGGCCGGGTGCGCTGCTGATCCTGCTGTTCGTGCTGACCTACAAACTCGGCGACGCGGTCGGGCAGAACATGCTCTCGCCGATGATCGTCGCGCAGGGCTTCAGCGACACCGCCTATATCGCGATCAACAAGCTGGTCGGGTTCTGGTGCCTCGTGATCGGCTCGCTGGTCGCGGGTTCGCTGGTCGCGCGCTTCGGGATCGTCCGGCTGCTGATCGGCGCGGGGCTGATGATGATGTCGGCCAATCTGATGTTCGCGTTGGTTGCGCTCACCGGGCACAGCAACGCGCTGCTGGCGCTCGCGGTGGCGACCGAGATGCTGTTCAGCGCGATCAGCCTGACCGTGTTCGCGACCTATCTCTCCGGCCTGTCGAGCACCGCCTTCACCGCCACGCAATATGCTTTGCTGTCGAGCGTGGCGGCGGTCGGCCGCACCTTCGCGACGACGCCGTCGGGCTATGCGGCGGCGGCGTTGGGCTGGCCGGGCTTCTACGTCTTCTGCAGCGCGCTCGGCCTGCCCGGGCTGCTGCTCGTCATGCTGCTGTGGCGGCGGGGCTTCATGGTCGCGTCGCCGCGCCAGCGCCCCGATCAGGGCGGTTAGGCCGGCCCGGTCAGCGGCGGTTCACGGGCAGGCGATATAGGTAGTTGAGGCGCCGCATGCGTGCGCCCGGAGCAACACGATCATGCGGCGTTCGCCGATCCGTCGTCTGCCGATGGCGCTCGCCATGTTCGCCACAGCCGCGGGCGTCGCGCGCCCGGCGCTGGCGGCAGTGCCGATCGTGCCGCTGCTCGATCGCGTGACATGGGGCGCGACGCAGGCGGACGTGGCGGCGCTGTCGCGCCTGGGCGAGACGCGCTGGATCGAGGATCAGCTCCATGGCCCCGCCAATGCGCCGCTCCCAACGGCGGCGCAGGACCAGATCGCGCCGATGCGGATCACGCGCGAGCCGCTCGCGGCGCTCGTCGTCGCGCTCGACGCGCAGAACAAGGCGGCTGCCGCGCTCACCGATCCCGACCAGAAGAAGCTCGCACAGGACGCGTACCAGAAGGCGATGAACGATCTCGCGCGCGAGGCGCAGACGCGCTCGATCCTGCGCGATCTGTATTCGCCCGCGCAGCTGCGCGAGCAGATGACGTGGTTCTGGTTCAACCATTTCAACGTGCAGGCAGGCAAACGCGACGTGCGCGCGATGGTGGGCGATTACGAGGACCAGGCGATCCGCCCGCACGCGCTCGGCCGCTTCCGCGACCTGCTCGAGGCGACTTTGCGCCACCCCGCGATGCTGCGCTATCTCGACAACGACCAGAATGCCGCCAACCGCATCAACGAAAATTATGCGCGCGAGATCATGGAGCTGCACTCGATGGGGGTGGGCTCGGGCTATACGCAGAAGGACGTGCAGGAGCTGGCGCGCATCCTCACCGGCGTCGGCGTCGACCTCAAGCCCGACGCGCCCAATCTCAAGCCCGAATGGCGGGCGCTCTACCTGCGCGCGGGCCTGTTCGAGTTCAATCCCGCACGCCACGATTTCGGCACCAAGACCTTCCTCGGCCACGAGATCAGGGGATCGGGCTTCGGCGAGGTCGAGCAGGCGCTCGACCTGATCGCGCGCGCGCCCGCGACCGCGCATCACGTGTCGTTGCGGATCGCGACCTATTTCATGGGTGACGATCCGGCAGCCGCGCTGGTCGATCGCATGGCGGCGACCTTCCAGCGCAGCGACGGCGACATCGCGGCCGTGCTGCGCACGATGTTCCGATCGCCCGAATACCGCGCCTCGCTGGGGCATGCGTTCAAGGACCCGGTGCATTACGCGATCTCGGCGGTGCGGCTCGCTTATGACGGGCGCGTGATCCTCAATGCCGATCCGGTGATCGGCTGGCTCAACCGCATGGGCGAGGGCCTGTATGCGCACGAGACCCCCGACGGCTATCCGCTCGCCTCGGCGGCGTGGACCGGCCCGGGCCAGATGGGCGTGCGCTTCGAAATCGCGCACCAGATCGGCGCGGGCGCGGCGGGCCTGTTCAGGCCGCGCGACGCGAGCCTGCCCGCGCAGCCGGCCTTCCCGCAGCTCCAGGGCGCGCTCTATTACCAATATTTCGCGGGCGTGCTGGCGCCCGCGACGCGCGCCGCGCTCGACCAGGCGGGATCGCCGCAGGATTGGAACGCTTTGTTCCTCGCCGCGCCCGAATTCATGCGCCGGTGAAGGGATGATGGACATGTCGATCGATCGTCGTGACCTGCTCAAAAGCGCGGCCGCGCTCGCGCCGCTGATCGTCGCCGGACGCGCCTTCGCCGCGCCCGCCGCCGGACCCACGCGGCTGCTGATCGTGTTCCTGCGCGGCGCCTACGACGCCGCCAACGTCGTCGCGCCGACGGGCAGCGACTTCTACCATGCGTCGCGCCCGACGATCGGCCTCGCGCGGCCCGATCCTGCCGATCCCACCGCGGCCATTGGGCTGGACGCAGACTGGAGCCTGCACCCGGCGCTGAGCGACTCGATCCTGCCGCTGTGGCGGAAGAAGCAGATCGCGTTCGTCCCCTTCGCCGGCACCGACGATATGAGCCGCAGCCATTTCGAGACGCAGGACACGATCGAGCTCGGCCAGCCTTATGGCGGGCACCGCGATTACGGCTCGGGCTTCCTCGCGCGCCTCGCCGGCGTGCTGGGGCAGGGCCGGCCGATCGCGTTCACCGATCAGCTGCCCTTGTGCTTTCGCGGCGGCCCGGTGATCCCCAACGTGGCGCTCAACAGCGTCGGCAAGTCGGCGGTCGATCCGCATCAGGCCAGCCTGATCGAGAGCATGTACCGGGGCGATCGGCTGGGCACGAGCGATCTCGGCGCCTCGGTCAGCGAGGGCTTTGCGGTGCGCGACACGGTGTTCCGATCGCTTGCCGAGGAGATGGTCGCGTCCAGCCGCGGCGCGGTCAGCCCCAAGGGGTTCGAGCTGGCGGCGCGCCGCATCGGGCACCTCATGCGCGACCGCTTCAACCTCGCCTTCGTCGATGTCGGCGGCTGGGACACGCACGTCAACCAGGGCGGCGCGCAGGGCTATCTCGCCGGCCGCATCGGCGAGCTCGGCCGGGGCCTCGCCGGCTTCGTGGACGAGATCGGCGCGCAGGCGTGGGGCGACACGATCGTGGTCGTCCTGTCGGAATTCGGCCGCACCTTCCGCGAGAACGGCGACAAGGGCACCGATCACGGCCATGGCAGCGTCTA
>CAXUGZ010000080.1:2012-6822 GCA_964250685.1 uncultured Sphingomonadaceae bacterium | reverse complement strand
CTATGACGGCGAGAACGAGCCCGACATCCTCGCGATGGTCGCCGCCTCCGCCGCGCTCACGATCTCGGGCGTGCCGTTCATGGGCCCGATCGGCGCCGCGCGCGTCGGCTATGTCGATGGCGAATACATCCTCAACCCGACGCAGGAGCAGGTGAAGACGGGCGAGCTCGACCTCGTCGTCGCCGCCACCGGCAATGCGGTGATGATGGTCGAATCCGAGGCCAAGGAGCTTTCGGAAGACGTCATGCTCGGCGCGGTCGTGTTCGCGCACGAAGCGTCGAAGAAGGTCGTCAACGCGATCATCGACCTTGCCGAGCAGGCCGCCAAGGACCCGTGGGACCTGCCGGTGAGCGACGACAGCGCGCTCAAGAAGCAGGTGCACGACCTGATCGGCGCGGGCATTGCCGACGCCTACAAGCTCACCAAGAAGGCCGAGCGCGTCGCCGCCATCGCCGCCGCCAAGGCGCCGATGAAGGAGGCGTTCGCCGACGCCGACAGCGCGACCAGGATGAAGATCGGCAAGATCGGCAAGAAGGTCGAGGCGGACATCGTGCGCGGCCAGATCCTGAAGCAGGGCATCCGCATCGACGGCCGCGACACCAGGACGGTGCGCCCGATCGAGGCGATGGTCCACTTCCTGCCGCGCGCGCACGGCTCGGCCTTGTTCACGCGCGGCGAGACGCAGGCGATCTGCTCGACCACGCTCGGCACCAAGGAAGCCGAGCAGATGATCGACGGGCTGACCGGCCTCTCCTACGAGCGGTTCCTGCTCCACTATAATTTCCCGCCTTATTCGGTGGGCGAGGTCGGGCGCTTCGGCGCGCCGGGCCGCCGCGAGGTGGGCCACGGCAAGCTCGCGTGGCGCGCACTGCACCCGGTGCTGCCGAGCGTCGAGGAATTCCCCTACACGATCCGCGTGCTGTCCGACATCACCGAGAGCAACGGCTCCTCGTCGATGGCGACGGTGTGCGGCGGCAGCCTGGCGATGATGGACGCGGGCGTGCCGCTCAAGCGCCCCGTCTCCGGCATCGCGATGGGCCTGATCCTGGAAGGCAAGGAGTTCGCGATCCTGTCCGACATCCTCGGCGACGAGGATCATCTGGGCGACATGGACTTCAAGGTGGCGGGCACCAGCGAGGGCATCACCTCGCTGCAGATGGACATCAAGGTCGCGGGCATCACCGAGGAGATCATGAAGGTCGCGCTCGCCCAGGCGAACGAGGGCCGCGCGCATATCCTGGGCGAGATGGCCCGGGCGCTCGACAGCACGCGCGGCGAGCTTTCCGCGCACGCGCCGCGGATCGAGACGATGAGCGTGCCCAAGGACAAGATCCGCGAAGTGATCGGCACCGGCGGCAAGGTGATCCGCGAGATCGTCGCCACCACCGGCGCCAAGGTCGACATCGAGGATGACGGCACGGTCAAGATCTCGTCGTCCGATCCGGAGAAGATCGCCGCGGCGCGCAAGTGGATCGAAGGCATCACGATGGAGGCCGAGGTCGGCAAGGTGTATGACGGCAAGGTCGTCAATATGGTCGATTTCGGCGCGTTCGTGAACTTCATGGGTGGCAAGGATGGGCTCGTCCACATCTCCGAGATCAAGAACGAGCGCGTCGCCAAGGTCTCCGACGTGCTGACCGAGGGCCAGCCGGTCAAGGTCAAGGTGCTGGAGATCGATCCGCGCGGCAAGGTGCGCCTGTCGATGCGCGTCGTCGACCAGGAGACCGGCGCCGCGCTGGAGGATGCGCGCCCGCCGCGCGAGGCCAGAAGCGAGGGCGGCGAGCGTGATCGCGGGCCGCGCGGCGACCGGGGCGATCGCGGCCCGCGCCGCGACGGCGACCGCCATCGCGAGGGCGGCGAGCGTGGTCCGCGCCGTGACGGCGGCGGGGACCGCGGCGGCGATCGC
The DNA here is from genome assembly GCA_964250685.1 of uncultured Sphingomonadaceae bacterium. Lineage (GTDB taxonomy): Bacteria > Pseudomonadota > Alphaproteobacteria > Sphingomonadales > Sphingomonadaceae > Sphingomonas_I. Next base: position 4,916 of record CAXUGZ010000080.1, on the reverse strand, counting down.
GGCCCGCGCCGCGAGCGCGCCGAAGGCACGAGCGAGGGCCCCGCGCCCGAATTCGCCCCCGCCTTTCTCAACCGCGACGGCGACTGACCGATCGCACGACCAGGAAAGGGGGCCCGCGCGGCCCCCTTTTTTGTGCGCGCGCCCCGGCCGCATAACCGCGCAACGAAGCGTCGGCGGGATCGTTGGCGGTACGCCATATCCCGAGGAAGCCCGTGCCATGCGCCAGCCGATCGTCCTGCTCCTGTCGCTCGGGCTCGGCGGCGCCGTGCCGGCCGCGGCGCAGGTCAATGCCGGCGGGAGCCGCGCTAATCCGGTGCTGCCGTTCGTCGCGACCCCGGTGGCGCGCTTCGACAATCCATGGGCGCTCGCCTTCCTGCCCGATCGGCGGATGCTGCTGACCGAGAAGCCGGGCCGTGTCTGGCTGGTCGCGCCCGATGGCGGCAAGGTGGCGGTCGGCGGCGTGCCGGCGGTGGAATATAGCGTGCAGGGCGGGCTGCTCGACGTGGCGCTGTCGCCGCATTACGCGGCGGACAAACGCGTCTACCTGACCTATTCGGAGCCCGGCCCCGGCGGATCGGGGCTGGCGCTGGCGCGCGCGACGCTGGCGATCGGCGCGGGGACCGCGCGGCTCGATGCGCTCACGGTGATCTGGCGCCAGCTGCCGCGCGGCAAGGGCGGCCAGTTCGGCGCGTACATCGCCTTCTCGCCCGACGGGCAGTATCTCTTCCTCGCATCGGGCGAGCGCCAGCGCATGACCCCCGCGCAGGACCCCGACCAGGCGCTCGGCAAGATCCTGCGCCTGACGCTCGACGGCAGGCCCGCGCCCGGCAATCCGATGGCGGGGAAGACCGGCGCCGCATCGGTCGCGCTGATCGATCCGCCCGCCGACACGCAGGCGGCGAAGACCGCGCCCGCGCGCACGGTCGCGCTGCCGGGACCCAATCTCACGCCGGCCGAGACGTGGACCACCGGCCATCGCAATCCCTATGGCCTCACCTTCGACCGCGCGGGCGCGTTGTGGGAGACCGAGATGGGGCCGCGCGGCGGCGACGAGCTCAACCTGATCGAGCCGGGCGCGAATTACGGCTGGCCCGAAGTCTCCTATGGCATCAACTATAATGGCAAGCCGATCGCCAGCCCCGACACGCGGCCCGAGTTCCGGAAGCCCGTGCTCTACTGGAACCCGGTGATCTCGCCCGCCGGGCTGACCTTCTATTACGGCGCGCTGTTCCCGGCGTGGCAGGGATCGGCGTTCATCGGCGGGCTCAGCAGCCGGACCTTGGTGCGGGTCGCGTTCGATGGGCATGGCGGCGCGCGCGAGGCGGAGCGCTGGGACATGCGCCGCCGCATCCGCTTCGTCACCGCCGGCCCCGACGACGCGTTGTGGGTGCTGGAGGATGGCGACGGCGGGCGGCTGCTGCGGCTGACGCCCAAGGGGTGAGCGCCCACTTTGGAGGATCGCACTTGAGTGACCAAGCCGGCATCTTCATCGGCGCGGGCGCGGGCGGCGCGCTGCCGCAGACGCTCGATCTGAGGCGCGCCAACCGCCACGGGCTGATCGCGGGCGCGACCGGCACGGGCAAGACGGTGACGCTGCAGGACATGGCGGAGGGCTTCAGCCGCGCGGGCGTGCCCGTTTTCGTGGCGGACGTGAAGGGCGATCTCGCGGGGCTCGCCATGGCCGGATCGCCGGCGGGAGCGAGCCACGCCGCCTTCGCCGCGCGCGCCGCCGAGATCGGCATGGCGGGCTGGGCCTATGCCGCCAACCCGGTGATCTTCTGGGACCTGTTCGGCAAGGCGGGCCATCCGGTGCGCACCACCATCTCCGAGATGGGGCCGCTGCTGCTCGCGCAGCTGATGGCGCTCAACGACACGCAGGAGGGCGTGCTGCAGGTGGTGTTCAAGGCGGCGGACGAGCAGGGCCTGCTGCTGCTCGACCTGGCCGACCTGCAGGCGATGCTCGCCTGGGCCGCCGCCAATGCCGCCGACCTGTCGGCGCATTACGGCAACGTCACGCGCGCCACCGTCGGCGCGATCCAGCGCCAGTTGCTCCAGCTCGAGGCGCAGGGCGGGGACGGCTTCTTCGGCGAGCCCGCGCTCGACATCGGCGACATGATGCTGGTCGACGAGAATGGCCGCGGCATCATCAGCGTGCTCGCCGCCGACCGGCTGATGGCCGCGCCCAAGCTCTACGCGACCTTCCTGCTGTGGCTGCTGTCCGAGCTGTTCGAGACGCTGCCCGAGGTGGGCGATCCGGACAAGCCCAAGCTGGTGTTCTTCTTCGACGAGGCGCATCTGCTGTTCGACGATCCCGCGCCCGCTTTGCTCGACAAGATCGAGCAGGTGGTGCGCCTGATCCGGTCGAAGGGCGTGGGCGTCTATTTCGTCACGCAGAACCCGATCGACGTGCCCGACGACGTCGCGGGCCAACTCGGCAACCGCGTCCAGCACAAGTTGAACGCCTTCACCCCGCGCGAGCAGAAGGCGGTGCAGGCGGCGGCGCAGACCTTCCGCGCCACGCCCGGGCTCGACGTCGCCACCGCGATCACCGAGCTCAAGGTGGGCGAGGCGCTGGTCTCGCTGCTCCAGCCGGACGGCAGCCCGAGCCCGGTGGCGCGCACATTGATCCGCCCGCCCGCGTCGCGCGTCGGGCCGGTGACCGACCAGGAGCGCGCCGTGCTGGTCGCGACCTCGCCCGTCGCGGGCAAGTATGACGCGGCGATCAACCGCGAGAGCGCGGCCGAACTGCTCGCGGCCAAGGCGGGCGGGATGAAGGACGCGGCCGCCAAGGCGGCGGCGGAGGCGGCGTCGGCCAAGGCGCAGGCCGATCAGGCGAAGGCGGGGGCGGCGCAGGCGAAGCTCGACGCCGCCGAGCAGGCGCGGCGCGAGCGCGAGGCGGCGCGC